>NZ_SBAR01000030.1:0-1447 GCF_016617625.1 Erysipelothrix sp. strain 2 (EsS2-6-Brazil) | reverse complement strand
TGAACTGCCCCCAATATCTTGGACGGTTTAATTAAGAGTTAAACTAAAGGATTGATTTCTGTACTGTGCAGGAGTCAGTCCTTTTAGTTTGCTCTTAATTCTTTTGTTATTATAATAGTCGATATATTCTTCGATTGCTATTGTTAATTCTTTAATGCTTTTGTACGTCTTTTCTAAACCGTAATACATTTCTGATTTCATTATGCCAAAGAAACTTTCCATTAACCCATTATCAATGCT
Organism: Erysipelothrix sp. strain 2 (EsS2-6-Brazil); assembly: GCF_016617625.1. Classification (NCBI taxonomy): domain Bacteria; kingdom Bacillati; phylum Bacillota; class Erysipelotrichia; order Erysipelotrichales; family Erysipelotrichaceae; genus Erysipelothrix; species Erysipelothrix sp. strain 2 (EsS2-6-Brazil). The sequence goes on along the minus strand of NZ_SBAR01000030.1, from coordinate 1,207 downwards.
ATTCCCTTTTCTTGACATACTTTGAATTATGTCTTTTTCTTTGAGAGTTTCTACAAAAAATGCATGTTGATATTGCCACCCTTGGTCAGAATGAAATATCAGATCTTTAACGAATGTGTTTTGTCGAAATGCTTTTTCAAGCATGTCTTTGATTTGATCTAAATTGGGACTTGTAGAAACATTGTACGAAATAATGTATCGTCCACATGCATCTAGAATTGGAGAAAGATATAACTTCTTGTCACCGACTCTAAATTCAGTCACGTCAGTGAACCACTTTTCATTAGGGATGAGCGATTCGAAGTCCCGCTTTATATGGTTTTCTGCTACAGAACCTACCGTTCCCTTATACGATGAATATTTCCGTTTCTTGCGTATCAACGAGTGTATTCCTAGTTTCCCCATTAAGCGCAGCACTTTCTTATGATTCACTACATGACCACGATTCTTAAGCTCCAAGGCTATTCTTCTATACCCATATAGTTCTCTATTTTCGTAGTAGATTTCAATAATTAAATTCATTAATTCATCATTCTTAAAATCTGTATCAACTTTTGAAACATAAAAATAGTAAGTTGATCGCGATAAACCAGCGATTTCAAGTAAGAGCTGTAAGGGATACTTCTGTCGTAGTGAGGAGACTGCCTTTACTTTGTCTTCTTTTCTCGCTCCACCCTTTGTTTCACTACGGCATTCAATTTTTTTAGATATTCATTCTCTGCTTCAACGTATTGAAGTTTTTTCTTGAGTTCTTTGATCTCTTCTTCAGTAGTTAAATTATCTTTATCGTTTGTTTTCTGTTTTGTCATGGAAGGTCTTCCTCGTTTCTTCTCAATGACATTATAACCGTTTTTCTTATAGGCTTGTATCCAATTATAAAGTATTCCTACAGAACTCAGCCCAATTTCTACAGCAGTTGCCGACATCGATTCGTGGTGGATCAAGACACGGTTGATTACCTCGAGTTTGAATTCAGGAGAATAATAACGGTTTCTATCCTTTCTTAAAATCTCAATACCATGAGTATCAATAAGACGCACTAGGTGATTGATAACACTCGCTCTAATACCATAGGAGTTTGAAAGTGATGGAATTGTTTTTCCGTTCTTTCTTAACGTATATATTTCTATTTTCTCTTCTCTTGTTAACTTTGACATATAAAAACCGAACCTCCTCATCTTTGTTCAAGATTTGGGGTTCGGTTCAA
>NZ_SBAR01000029.1:0-1803 GCF_016617625.1 Erysipelothrix sp. strain 2 (EsS2-6-Brazil) | reverse complement strand
GAGCAAACTAAAAGGACTGACTCCTGCACAGTACAGAAATCAATCCTTTAGTTTAACTCTTAATTAAACCGTCCAAGATATTGGGGGCAGTTCATTTTTACTTGTCTACTTTTAGTTTACTACTCCAGATAACCTAGCTTTTTTATTCAACAGTACAAACCCCATCAGTACACATCATTGCATCATTTTTTTGAGCATTAAGCGTCTCAACATGTTGGAGCGCTGACTTAAATGTTTCAATAGGTTGAGCTCCTGATAAGGATACTTGGTCATCAATTACAAAGTGTGGAACACCTCGAGCACCAATCATCTGTGCCCATTGCTCGTCTTGACGAACACTTAATCCGTACTCATCAGATTCAAATGCATGTTTGATGCCTTCTGCATCAAGTCCAACTGAGACACCAAGTTCAATTAAGGCCTCAAGATCGTTTAAGTAAACACCTTTTGAAAAATACGCATCCATTAACTTTTCACTGTATTCATTTCCTAAACCTTTGAACTTTGCATACTGAAATACTTTATGTGCTTTAAATGTATTAGTATATTTCATCGCATCAAAATCATAGTTTAATCCAACTGTCTGAGCCATGGACCCTACACGTTCGTTATTCAATCGTGCTTCATCAATGGATATGTTATATTTTTGAGCCAACATTTCATGAATGTTTAAATCCGGTTGATCAACATAGTTTTGATCTAATTCAAAACTCATAAACTCTACTTCAATTTCTTTATCTAATTGCTTTATTGCTTCTTCCAAATGTCTTTTTCCCACATAGCAAAATGGGCAGACAAAATCGGACCATACTTGTACTTTCATCACATTCACCTCTAGATACATATTGTATCGACTAAGCGATTTGAGCGCCATCAATATGCCCCCCATGGTATAATATGACCAAGGAGGAATTATGAATAGTACAATTAAACAACAACTCAACCATCGTACCATTCGTCAATTTACGGATGAACCCATTTCTCAAGAAATTATTGATACGTTGGTTTCCGTCGCTCAGGCGACATCCACAAGTAATTACATGCAATCTTATTCAATTATTAGCGTAACGGATAAAGCAAAGAAGAAAGCAATCGCAACCATAGGCGCACAACCTTATATCGAAAACGTTGGTCACTTATTTATTTTTGTGATTGATCAACATCGTAATGGGAAAATTGCACACGAAGGAAATATCGACGACATCGAAGTCCTTGAAACATTTGATCGTATGATGATTGGATATACCGATGCGATTCTCGCTGCACAAAACACAATGGTAGCTATTGAGAGCCTTGGCATGGGTGGGGTATTTTTAGGAAGTATTCTCAATGATGCTCAAGCAATCATCGACTTATTAGAGTTGCCTGAATTTGTTTTCCCTGTACTGGGACTTGGTTTTGGTTATCCGAATCAAAAGCCTCAGCTCAAACCGCGAATGCCACAACAACTCATGCATTTTGAAAATACATATCCTAACATGGATGCAATTACCGATGCGATGCGCGACTATGACGAGACGGTTACAGAATATTATGACTTACGTGATGCAAACAAACGCATCGACTCATTCACAAATCAGATTAAACAAAGCATGAGTCGACGACATCCTGGACGCATGCAGTTAAAAGATACGATGCATAAACAAAAGCTCGGTCTAAAATAAAAAAAGTCTATCTGAACTGCCCCCAATATCTTGGACGGTTTAATTAAGAGTTAAACTAAAGGATTGATTTCTGTACTGTGCAGGAGTCAGTCCTTTTAGTTTGCTCTTAATTCTTTTGTTATTATAATAGTCGATATAT
>NZ_SBAR01000028.1:0-3644 GCF_016617625.1 Erysipelothrix sp. strain 2 (EsS2-6-Brazil) | reverse complement strand
TGGTCACACCTGTTCCCATCTCGAACACAGAAGTTAAGCACTTTAGCGGCGACAATATCTAGCCAAGCGCTAGTGAAGATAGTTCATCGCCAGGTAATTTGACACTCTATTTAGAGTGTCTTTTTTTATGATCAATCAGATTTACATATTAATGGACTTAGCATCCATGAGTGAGATATTTGTAGCCGTTCTATGAGCACAAAGCAATTGCTGTGCAAATATACCTGTGATAAGTGATTACACTCTATGATGAACTTGCAATGACCCTATTGAGATTATACAAACAGTCATGTGATGTTCCCAATTCACTGGACACCTACAATTCAAAACATCTCACATTCAAAGCTTTTATTCAAATACGATAGTGTCTGCATCAGTAAGTAATCAATTAATGACACCAAACTTAAGAATAAAACTTTAAAGGATCGTTGGTGGCAAGAAATGAGAATGGGAATGGCACAGGCTAGTATAACCATACAAAACCATAAAAAAAGAGAAATTTCCATTAGTATGTTCCACTAAGAAACTACTGATGAAAATTTCTCATTCAAAACTACGGATAAATAACCAAATATGTCGTGCACGCCTTCGCACGCTACTCTAAGTTACTAATCCAAGCATAATCTGTTAAACATGAAGTTCCATTTGGAATTGCCGCATATATAAATCAAAACCTAGTTCAATTAAGCACTCAATTACTTCATGTGAATTACAGTCAATATTATTTATAATAAGAGTATCATGAATTGAGCTGACATGCGTTAAGAGTTCGACGAATTGAGATTTATCGTTATAGCCAAAATGGCGTACACCGCCAGTAGTAGAGACTGTTATAAATGCCTCGATTGATTGTTTTTCAATACGATAGGTCTTATGTTCGTTTACGTTATAGTGCATATTTGAAAACGATGGATCAAAGTGCCAAAGATAACTCAGTTCATCTGATTTCGAGCCAAGATTAACGCGCACATTGTCAGAAATTCCTTGATTCGCTACATTTCCTCTAAAACATGCGTAGGACACAGTTTTTTCAAAGCCCATTCTTGTATAGAGTTTAATTGCTTCTTCATTGGACTGAAGAACCTCAAGTTGGTATGTGTCAATACCATAAAGACTGAAAAAAGAAATTGTTGCATCAAACATTTGGGTATAGACACCTTTACGGCGGTGACTTGGAACAACGCCAGACATAACATTATAGGCTAAACTATCATCTGTTGCATTTATAATAAAGCCGACTAACTTACCTTCGTATAAAGCTCCAAACGAATAGGTTAGATTCGCTTGAACGCTTTCCAGTTTATTTTTGAGCTGTAGCTCGGTTAATTTTATTTTTAAAACATAGTCTGAAAAAGAATTATTGATTACCTCTACCAATTCTTCTAGGCTAGACTCATTTAGTTGTATAATTTCGTACATGTACTCACCTCATAGATATCATTGTATCACGTGTGCAGAATACATTTGTATTAATGTAAATAAATTGTATAATTGTACTAGAAAAGAGGATGCTATGACGGACAATGGAATACGATTACAACTTTCAGGAATTGCGATTCTCCTATTAGGAATCGGTTTACAAAACAACGAGGTGCTTTTGTGGTTTGGAATATTTGTTGCGCTCTATGGATTATATCGTGGGGCAGATGATCAAGGAAAAACGAGGAATGGTAACTATGTTCCCAATATGGATAAGTTGGCAGAACGCTCTGCAACTGCAATTCTAAAAGCACGCAAAGAGGATAACGTTCAAGATAACGCGCAGGATTAATGGAAACAAAACGCACAACGGATAGTTCATTCGTTGTTTTTTATTGAATCAATGATCCATGATAGGAGCCTTTTAAAAATGGTGGTTGACATTGGTACTTGAACTAACCTATACTATCAATGTATTAATAACCAAATATAATACCCATAATATGGTTGGGTAGTATCTACCGATGTACCGTAAACACATCGACTATCGTGGTGAAAACTCGCAAGATCGTTTTCTCCCGATCTTTTTTTATTTGGTTTTTTAATCAAAAGAAAGCTAAGGAGAGGAGATAAAATGGAAAAATTCTTTAAGCTCAAGGAAAATAATACAACAGTGGGTACGGAGGTGCTGGCAGGAATAACAACATTCTTTGCAATGGCATATATTCTTTTTGTGAATCCACAAATATTATCTGAGTCAGGGTTGCCTTATAATGGGGTTTATATTGCAACAATTCTTGCATCTGTAATTGGAACACTCATCATGGGGTTATTCGCGAATATCCCTTATGCACAAGCTCCGGGTATGGGATTGAATGCATTCTTTACGTATACAGTTGTTTTAGTAGGGGGATTTACACCATACGAAGCACTCGCAATGGTATTTATTTGCGGTTTATTAAATATGTTTATGACCGTTACAAATATCCGTAAGCATCTCATTAAAGCGATTCCTGAAACTTTACAACTTGCAATCAGTGCCGGAATTGGATTGTTTATCGCTTATATTGGATTATTAAATATCAAATTTATTGAATTTGGAGCAGTCCCATCAATCACAACATTCAAGGATCCAAGTATCGTGTTGGCAGTAATTGGCCTTATTATTACTATTGTGTTAATGCTTAAAAAAGTTAAGGGTGCTATTTTAATCGGTATTCTTGCAACTACCGTTATCGGTATTCCAATGGGTGTTGTTCAGCTTGGAGGAGCGGCTCAATCAACTGTTGGATTCTCAGTTATTTTTAAAGAATTTGGGGAAATTTTTGGAAAAGCATTAGGTCAAGAAGGTCTTATTAGCCTCTTCACAAATTACAATTTAACAAAAATTATTCCAATCATCTTTGCATTCTCATTAACCGATACATTTGATACCATTGGTACTTTTATTGGTACAGGTCGTCGTTCAGGAATTTTTTCTCAAGAAGACCAAGATTCATTAGAATCAGGAAGTGGTATGAAGTCAAAATTGGAACGTGGATTATTTGCAGATATGATTGCGACAACAGCAGGTGCAGTTCTTGGAACTTCAAATGTTACAACATTTGTTGAAAGTTCTGCCGGAATTGGAGCGGGTGGACGCACTGGCTTAACCTCTGTCGTTACAGCAGCGTGTTTCTTAGCAAGTATTATTCTAGCGCCAGTTGTTAGTTTAATTCCGCCAGCAGCGACTGCTCCGGCATTAATCGTTGTTGGTATCTTGATGAGTGCTTCATTCGCAGATATTGAATGGGTTAACTTTGAAAAGGCTGTACCAGCTTTCTTTACAGTAATCATGACTGTATTAACCTATAGTATTTCAAATGGTATTGCATGTGGTTTTATTGCTTACATTGTAGTAGAAGTTTCAATGAAACGTGCATCAAAGGTTCATCCAATCGTCTATGGTAGTGCAATTCTATTTATTTTAAACTTTGTAATTACAGCAATGAGTTAAAAAGTATCAATCCTTATAAAGAAAAGAACACTCATCGATGTGGAGTTGTCAAACAAAAGTAGACATTAATAAAAAACTAGAAACCCTTATCCATTTTATATCGGATAGGGGTTTTGTAATTTAAACAGTAAGCAGGTCTTTCAAAATTGAAATAATGTACATATTCTTCGATAAAATTTTCAAAGTTATCTACGGACCAGTATTGATAATCACACGCCATTTCTGCTTT
>NZ_SBAR01000027.1:0-4942 GCF_016617625.1 Erysipelothrix sp. strain 2 (EsS2-6-Brazil) | reverse complement strand
GAAAGTGATGGAATTGTTTTTCCGTTCTTTCTTAACGTATATATTTCTATTTTCTCTTCTCTTGTTAACTTTGACATATAAAAACCGAACCTCCTCATCTTTGTTCAAGATTTGGGGTTCGGTTCAATCACTTAAATGTGATAGGCTTTTTTTTATTGATTTAAATATTCATCAAGCGTTAAACCACTGTTATAGATTTCAGTCGCAGCATTGCTGCCAACATAGCGCAAATGCCATGCTTCGGGTTGATATCCTGTTATATGTTCTTTGCCCGCTTGATAACGAACAATAAAACCAAAGCGATGAGCATTGCGATTCACCCATGTGGATTGTTCGGTCTCCGAAAAAGCAAACATATTCCCACCTGGTGTCACCACATCAATAACGAGCCCCGTTTGATGTTCCGAATGTCCCGGTCTTGCCGACATTAAATCCGCTTGAACTTGGCCGTGAGATGCAACGTAATTGGTATACAGTTCTTCTTGGAAGTCATAACCTCGGTAGGATGAAGTAGCAAGCAACCACAAACCCGTTTCATCATAAAGAGCATCTACCATCTTAACAAATGATGAAACCGTATTAGGGGTTGCCTCATAACCCTCGCTGACAGCATAATCCGCAGGAATATAACTGAGGTTTGGATAAAAATCCCGTGATAATGATCGATGCTTATTTACCAAAACAAGTTCTGAATGAGAATCCACCACTGCAGATGTTCCACTATCATAATCCGTAGGATTTTCAACATCATGTGGTTTCCCTTCCTCCACATCATTAGCATGCTCTTTCAACACATGAACGGTCAATTTACGTTCAACTTGGTTTGTCTTATCATCGACACTATAGATCATGTCATAGGTTCCGGGTTCATCATAATCAATCGAGCCTTTCACATTTACCTTTAAAGATTCGCTTAACGATCCAAAAGCATAATCCTTTGCGACTGCAGTAATCTTTGATGCTCCTATCGAAATTGATTGTTCGTTCCCCTTAATCGTAGTTCCATCATGTGTAATAATAATTTCGGGAGCTTTCGTATCTTCAGTTTTAATCTTCAAAAGGACGTCACGTTTCGGATTTTCTTTTAAATAGACACGCAATTTTAGATTTTCTTCTACTAAAATACCTTTGGGCTGTAATTCAAGCTTTCGCCTTTGAATGATCGCATCATTATGGTCTTGAATGGATAATTCCCCTTTATCCGAAACCACAACCATTTCATACTCAGATGTCTTCGGATCCACGATAATCTTATCGTGGACAACCGATAAAGCTACATCACTATCTGCTTCAACCACGAATTCATTGCCATCAACGATGCGAATCGCAGCACCAGACATCATGTATGCCATTACTGCTAAACCCAAAACGGTAACCACAAGCGCTGCGCCCATCACCCCATATTTATGTTTTTGAATCCATTTAATCATACACAATCTCCTTGCCACACTCTTGACTTTAATTATCTCATTTTCTTTCATCCATATCCACTTCTAACTAAACTTTAGCTTTAGACATTCCTTGATTTAATTAAAAAAAAAACGTTAAAAACCCATTTTCACTTTTCAACCAAACACTTATAGAATTCAATGGAGCGATTGACCAACATCACCGTAAAATGTAGAATTCATCTGTAAGCGTATTCAAAAGGAGGATACCATGAAACACACCAAAACATTATTATGTACCGGGCTCGCGCTCGTAATGAGTTCCAATGCATTGTTGATCCATGCAGACGAACCCACATCTTTAATCGAGAAACAACCACTTTTTTTTAATACCGAAAGTAAACCGGTAAACTCAAAAGAAATGGCTCTTACAATTCAAAAAGGACATCGTAAATTTGTTACGCCACTTCTCAGTGATCCAAATAGCCATTATCAATTTGAAACTACCGATGCCGCAATCGCATCGATATCAGAAAATGGTCTTATCCTTGGCCTTAAAAAAGGGAAAACAACCGTAAACATTAAATCAAAAGACACTTCTGAAATCGTTCAAAGCATCTCAATTGATATTACTGAAGATGCGGTTGATTCCCACTTTATAACGATGGAATCACGCTGGCAAGAACGTGCTGTTGGAGATGAATCCATCAACCTCAATGACAAACACATTCAAGATTATATTCAGGTTGTTGATGGAAAAGCAGATGACGCATTCTCAACACTTGACCAAAGTCCAAATCCTGAATTCCCATGGGCTAATGAAGACAACAAAACCGTAGCTGCTCATAACACCCGTCAATTTACAAATCTAAAGTCCATTGCGATTGCATTTGGAACGTACGGAAGTAAATATTATCAAGATGAAGCAACCTTAAACTTTATTTCGACGCAACTTGATTTTCTCATTAACGACCAAATGTATGGAAGTCCATTCAGCGTTCCGACTCACGGAAACTGGTGGGATTGGCAAATTGGAATCCCAATGCGCCTTCTTGATATCCTCTCGATTGTAAATGATTATATCGACCAAGAGGACATAACCCGTTATTTAAAAGGAATTGAAGTCTACAATACAAACCTCACCACGCTCCTCAATGGTGCTCCAGCAACAGGTGCAAATAAAACAGATGTTGGTCTAATTTTCTTAGGGGTTGGGATCATGAAGCAAGATGCTTCACTTCTTGATTATGTAAACCAAGAGATGCCGGAAGTCGTTCAATATGTATCATCAGGTGATGGTCTTTACAAAGATGGATCACTTGTACAGCATAAAGATATTGCATACCTTGGTACCTACGGAAATGACCTCGTAAAGGGAATTGGGAAAATCGCATCGATTGTCGCGGACACACCTTGGGCTATGGATCCTGCAACAATGCAAAATATCTATACACTGATTGATGAGGGATACATTCCACTTATGTATAAAGGGAAAATGATGTCAATGGTTAATGGTCGAAGCATTTCTCGCGCTCCTTACATGAGTCCAACCGCACAAGAGTTTGATACAGGAAAAGAAAGTATCGCAAATATTATGTTGATCGCAGATGCAGCACCGGAACCACTAAAATCTACTTACAAACAACACCTCAAAGAGTGGATTATCGCATCAGATCGTTACCACGATTACTTTAGTCGTACTCGTGATTTCGAATCATTAGTTAAAGCCAAACAAATTTTTGAAGATGAATCCATCCAAACCTTGGAATCAACGCAACATGTGAAAATATATGGATCAATGGATCGCGTTGTAAATCGTAACCACGACTATACCGCAGCACTCAGCATGTTCTCAAAACGAATTTCAAACTATGAATCCATAAACAACGAAAACATGCAAGGATGGCATACAGGAAGTGGTATGCTCTATCTTTACACAGATAACGACATTGATCAATATGATGGTACCTACTGGGCCGCAGTCGATAAATATCGTCTTCCAGGAACAACCGTTGATACACGTCCATTAGCTAATAAAGCTCTCCACCGAAAACTATCCAAACAAGCATGGGTTGGTGGTTCATCAACTGGTAAAATAGGAAGTGCAGGAATGTACTACAACACAAATACGTTTAATAATGGTATGGACCTTCGTGCTCAAAAATCATGGTTCTTCTTAGATGATGCAATTGTTGCACTCGGAACAAATATCACAGGAACATCCCCATCATCCATTGAAACAACAATTGAAAATAGAAAAGTTGATGCCAATGCTCAAATCAAGCACAACGAAACATCCATTAGCGCTCCAAAACTAAGCCTTGAAAAAGGGGATACCATTACCCTCAACAACGGCGACAAAGGAACTTTTGGATACTACTTCCCAACAGAAACAGATGTTGAAATCAGTAATACCGTTCACAGTGGAAAATTTGTAGATCAAAACCTAATGTTTGATGACAAAATTGAATACAGCTCAAACTTCTTTAAATTGGGCATCAACCATGGAACAGTCGCAGACAGTGATGCTTATGAGTATGTCATGCTTCCAAACAGTTCCGAAACACAAATTCAAGACTTCGCTAAAAATAACACACTCGAAATCCTTGAAAATAACAACTTAATTCAAGCAATCAAAACAGATACAACCTTTGCAATGAACGTGTGGGGTGTTGATGGTGCCAATCTCGAAGGAATTGGTGTTGACCGTTCCGCATCCGTTACTGCACACATTACAAACAACCGTACGTTAACCATTGCAGTGAGTGATCCAAAACATGTAGAGGAAGAAATTCAGGTAACCATTACCCGTCCCTACAAATCTGTAACCAAGATGGATTCAAACATCACTCAAAATGGAAACCAATTCACAATCAATACCAAAGATCTTGAAGGGGCCTCCAGCATTATCGAATTACGCCTTGATACAGAGGCACTTGAAAATGCTGTCGTGTCAGAGATTCGTACGCTCTTTAAAACAATCGATGCTCTTGATTTAGATCTCTATACTGAAGATTCTAGTAATGATCTAGTTGAAACACGATCACGCGTACAAGAAACCGTTGATAATCCCGATCGTACCCCCGAAGATCTCGAAGACGGCCGCGATCAACTTCAAACCTCCTACGATCATCTTGAACTCAAAGAAATCCAAGAAGAACCTGAAACAAAGCCTGAAACAAAGCCTGAAGAAGGAAAACCAGATGTGGAAATAGAGCCAAACATTGATCCTTCAAAACCAACTGAAAAACCAGAAAGTAACCGCGAAGAATCCGATACACTTCCTAAAACAGGTATCCATTCAGAACCACGATCCTTTGCAGCGTTTATGATTATTGGACTTGGCTTACTCTTTAAGCGTAAAGACTCTTAATTGCTAAGAAACAAGTAAAACGTAAAAACATCTCAATCTGACATGATGTCAGACGGAACTGACCTAGTTCCGTGGGACTAAAGAAAAAAACCTCTTGTATGAGAATTATTGTAAAATAGTTCAATATAGGAGGTTTTTATATGGGAACACGAACTATGCATAGCTATGAGACAAAGATGAA
>NZ_SBAR01000026.1:0-5098 GCF_016617625.1 Erysipelothrix sp. strain 2 (EsS2-6-Brazil) | reverse complement strand
AAAAAAAGACACTCTAAATAGAGTGTCAAATTACCTGGCGATGAACTATCTTCACTAGCGCTTGGCTAGATATTGTCGCCGCTAAAGTGCTTAACTTCTGTGTTCGAGATGGGAACAGGTGTGACCACTTCGCTAAAACCACCAGATCTTAGTGCTTTAGAGAGATGAACTCTCAAAACTGAATAACAGAAATTTGATCTTTTTCGAATCGTTGTATCTTTTGTGATTAAAACCTCGACCTATTAGTATCAGTCAGCTCCACATATCACTATGCTTCCACCTCTGACCTATCAACCTGATCGTCTCTCAGGGGTCTTACTACTTACGTATGGGAAATCTCATCTTGGAGTTGGCTTCGTGCTTAGATGCTTTCAGCGCTTATCCAGTCCATACTTAGCTACCCAGCGATGCCCTTGGCAGAACAACTGGTACACCAGCGGTATGTCCATCCCGGTCCTCTCGTACTAGGGACAGCGCTCCTCAAATTTCCTACGCCCACAACAGATAGGGACCGAACTGTCTCACGACGTTCTGAACCCAGCTCGCGTACCGCTTTAATGGGCGGACAGCCCAACCCTTGGAACCTAATTCAGCTCCAGGATGCGATGAGCCGACATCGAGGTGCCAAACCTCGCCGTCGATGTGAACTCTTGGGCGAGATTAGCCTGTTATCCCCAGGGTAGCTTTTATCCGTTAAGCGACGGCCCTTCCACGCGGAACCGCCGGATCACTAAGCCCGACTTTCGTCCCTGCTCGACTTGTAGGTCTCGCAGTCAAGCACCCTTCTGCCTTTACGCTCGTCGATTGATTTCCAACCAATCTGAGGGTACCTTTGGGCGCCTCCGTTACTCTTTAGGAGGCGACCGCCCCAGTCAAACTGCCCACCTGACACTCTCCCGGTACCGGATCACGGTACGCGGTTAGAACTTCAAACATACAAGAGTGGTATCCCAATGGCGACTCCACATATACTAGCGTACATGCTTCATAGTCTCCCACCTATCCTGTACATGTAGGCTCAAAGTTCAATATCAAGCTACAGTAAAGCTCCATGGGGTCTTTCCGTCTAGTTGCGGGTAACCGGCATCTTTACCGGTACTAAGATTTCACCGAGTCTGCTGCCGAGACAGCGCCCAAATCGTTACACCTTTCGTGCGGGTCGGAACTTACCCGACAAGGAATTTCGCTACCTTAGGACCGTTATAGTTACGGCCGCCGTTCACTGGGGCTTCAGTTCAATGCTTCGAACGAATTCTAACATATTCCCTTAACCTTCCAGCACCGGGCAGGTGTCACCCCCTATACTTCGTCTTGCGACTTTGCAGAGAGCTGTGTTTTAGTTAAACAGTCGCTTGGGCCTCTTCACTGCGGCTCTTACGAGCACCCCTTCTCCCGAAGTTACGGGGTCATTTTGCCGAGTTCCTTGGCAACAGTTCTCTCGCTCACCTTAGGATTCTCTCCTTGCCTACCTGTGTCGGTTTTGGTACGGGCCAATACATAATTAACGCTAGAAACTTTTCTTGAGAGCTGGCATCAGTTACTTCGCTACTTCCTCACGGGTTCACTCCTCATAACGCCTTTGCTTTGCATGGCGGATTTGCCTACCATACAGCTCCTTCGCTTAAACCAGCACTTCCAGTCGCTGGCTTAACCTAGCCTTCTCTGTCATTCCTTCACTTATGTATCGGGTACAGGAATATCAACCTGTTGTCCATCGACTACGCTTTTCAGCCTCATCTTAGGTCCCGACTTACCCAGGGAGGACGAGCCTTCCCCTGGAAACCTTAGGCAATCGGTGTGTCAGATTCTCACTGACATCTCGCTACTCACACCGGCATTCTCACTTCTATACACTCCACTGCTCCTTACGGTACAGCTTCAACGCAGTATAGAACGCTCCCCTACCATTTATTGAAACAATAAATCCATAGTTTCGGTATCATACTTAGCCCCGGTACATTTTCGGCGCAGGGTCACTCGACTAGTGAGCTGTTACGCACTCTTTAAAGGATGGCTGCTTCTGAGCCAACCTCCTAGTTGTCTGTGCATCCCCACATCCTTTTCCACTTAGCATGAATTTTGGGACCTTAACTGATGGTCTGGGCTGTTTCCCTTTCGACTACGGACCTTATCACCCATAGTCTGACTGCCAACTACTATCCACTGGCATTCGGAGTTTGATTATATTCAGTACCCCGAGATGGGGCCATCATACATTCAGTGCTCTACCTCCAGTGGCCTTACATTGACGCTAGCCCTAAAGCTATTTCGGGGAGAACCAGCTATATCTGAGTTCGATTGGAATTTCTCCGCTAGCCACAACTCATCCGCCAGCTTTTCAACGATGGTCGGTTCGGTCCTCCATTTGGTTTCACCCAAACTTCAACCTGGTCATGGCTAGATCACTCAGTTTCGGGTCTACCACAATGTACTATATCGCCCTATTAAGACTCGCTTTCGCTTCGGCTCCGTCTCTTCAACTTAACCTCGCACATTATGAGTAACTCGCCGGTTCATTCTACAAAAGGCACGCCATCACCCATTAACGGGCTCTGACTTCTTGTAAGCATACGGTTTCAGGATCTATTTCACTCCGCTTCCGCGGTTCTTTTCACCTTTCCCTCACGGTACTGGTTCACTATCGGTCACTAAGGAGTATTTAGCCTTACCGGGTGGTCCCGGTTGATTCCGACAAGGTTTCACGTGCCTCGCCGTACTCAGGATACCACTAGAGTATCTTACGCTTTCGTCTACAGGGTTTGCACCTTCTTTGACTGGCCTTTCAATGCCATTCGACTAGCTTCGATATCCCACGTTGTGGTCCTACTACCCCATCACGAAGATGGTTTGGGCTTTTCCCGTTTCGCTCGCCACTACTCAGGGAATCACTTTTGTTTTCTTTTCCTCTTGCTACTAAGATGTTTCAGTTCGCAAGGTTGCCTCATCATAAACTATGTATTCATTTATGTGTAATACTGCATAACCAGTATTGGGTTTCCCCATTCGGATACCCCCGGATCGTTGTGTACGTACCACTCCCCGAGGCATTTCGCTGTTAGTCGCGTCCTTCATCAGCTCTTAGTGCCTAGGCATCCACCGTACGCCCTTACATATTTAATCACATGTAATTTCGCGCCCTAATTCTTAAAATCAGGTTTTTTTACGCTTATCGCTTGATAAGCTGTGTGTTTGCTTTGATTGCTTACTTAATTGCTTAAGTTACTGTTTTTGTTTAACTTGATGTAAATCTAGTTTTATACAACTATTCGAAAAGATCATGTTGATAACATTTATTTCTTTGTCTATCTCTTTTTCTTTTCTGTTATTCAGTTTTCAAAGATCATTTTTCTTGAGATTCCAACGGACTCTCAAAACTAAACAGGAAACTTTAGGTGTCAACTTCACGTCTTTCTAATTACTCCTTAGAAAGGAGGTGATCCATCCCCACCTTCCGGTAGGGATACCTTGTTACGACTTAACCCCAATCATCGATCCTACCTTCGACGGCTCCCTCCTAGTAAACTAGGTTAGGCCACCGGCTTCGGGTATTACCAACTCTCATGGTTTGACGGGCGGTGTGTACAAGGCCCGAGAACGTATTCACCGCGGCATTCTGATCCGCGATTACTAGCGATTCCGACTTCATGGAGTCGAGTTGCAGACTCCAATCCGAACTGAGACGTACTTTCTGAGATTCGCTCCGCATCGCTGCTTCGCTGCCCTCTGTATACGCCATTGTAGTACGTGTGTAGCCCAGATCATAAGGGGCATGATGATTTGACGTCATCCCCACCTTCCTCCGGTTTATCACCGGCAGTCTCTTTAGAGTCCCCAACTTAATGCTGGTAACTAAAGACAAGGGTTGCGCTCGTTGCGGGACTTAACCCAACATCTCACGACACGAGCTGACGACAACCATGCACCACCTGTATCCGCCATAACTATTACACATCTCTGTGCTTTTGCGCGGTATGTCAAGACCTGGTAAGGTTCTTCGCGTTGCTTCGAATTAAACCACATACTCCACCGCTTGTGCGGGCCCCCGTCAATTCCTTTGAGTTTTACGCTTGCGCGCATACTCCCCAGGCGGGATACTTATTGCGTTAACTACAGCACTGAATTTCTCCAACACTTAGTATCCATCGTTTACGGCGTGGACTACTAGGGTATCTAATCCTATTTGCTCCCCACGCTTTCGAGCCTCAGCGTCAGTTACAGGCCAGTTAGCCGCCTTCGCCACTGGTGTTCCTCCATATATCTACGCATTTTACCGCTACACATGGAATTCCACTAACCTCTCCTGCACTCTAGTCTACCAGTTTCTATGGCATCACGGGGTTAAGCCCCGAACTTTAACCATAAACTTGATAAACCGCCTGCGCTCCCTTTACGCCCAATAATTCCGGATAACGCTTGCCACCTACGTATTACCGCGGCTGCTGGCACGTAGTTAGCCGTGGCTTTCTGGTAAGGTACCGTCATATAAGAAGCATTCCCTCTTCCTATCGTTCTTCCCTTACAACAGAGCTTTACAACCCGAAGGCCGTCTTCACTCACGCGGCGTTGCTCGGTCAGGGTTTCCCCCATTGCCGAAAATTCCCTACTGCTGCCTCCCGTAGGAGTCTGGGCCGTGTCTCAGTCCCAGTGTGGCCGGTCACCCTCTCAGGTCGGCTACGCATCATCGTCTTGGTAAGCCGTTACCTTACCAACTAACTAATGCGCCATAAGCCCATCTCGTTGTGATGTATCCCATCTTTAATTAATCTAAGATGTCTTAGATTAACGTATCCGGTATTAGCAGAAGTTTCCCTCTGTTATCCCAGGCATCGAGGCAGGTTGCTTATGTATTACTCACCCGTTCGCCACTAAGTTCCAAGGAGCAAGCTCCTCTTCACTTCGTTCGACTTGCATGTATTAGGCACGCCGCCAGCGTTCATCCTGAGCCAGGATCAAACTCTCCATTTGATTCTTTCTCTTTTTAACTCTGACGAGTTTTGTTTATTTATTTATCCGTATTTCTTTTTGAAATTGACGTTTCCTGTTTAGTTTTCAAAGACCATTTTCTGCACTCGGTTTCCCTTAGCGCTTGTATATAATA
>NZ_SBAR01000025.1:0-5768 GCF_016617625.1 Erysipelothrix sp. strain 2 (EsS2-6-Brazil) | reverse complement strand
TCTTTCATTTTTTTATCTAATTGTTTATACTTCATATGGGAGCTCCTTTTAGTCGGGTGGGCTCCTTTTATTATACAAAAACAACCGCACCTTGGGTGGTGCGGTTGAGATTTGAATTTAGGAAAACTTCTTAGCACTTTAAGAAGTTTTTTTGTGTTTAGTATTTAAATATTTCGCCCATAACCTGTTCTTCAATCCATTGATTGCCATCACGTGCTAATAAATCATGAGCACGTTTCGGACCGGATGAATAAGCAGCATAGCCTTCAGGACTCTCATTGCCTTTATGCTTTAGGATAGTTTCAACCAAACTCCAACTTAGATGGACTTGCTTAAAACTTGCGAATAAGGACTGATCGGAATCCATGGCTGCCTTGAGAAGACGCTCATACGCTTCCGGCGTATTTTCCCTATTTTCGTAATTACAGCTCTGGCAGAAATCCATAAAGACTGTCTGACTATCATGAGTTTGGCCCGGTTTTTTAATATTAAAACGAAGATAGACCCCTTCGTCCGGTTGAACTTTGATAATGAGTACATTAGGTTGTTCGTGGTCTTTTTGATTAAATTCAATCATAATCTCCGTGGAACGCTTATGCATACGTTTCCCCGTACGAATGTAGATAGGGGTATCTTGCCATTTAGGAAGTGATGAGGCAAGTTTTAATGCAACATAGGTTTCGGTTGTGGAGTCAGACTGCACCTTATCTTCCTGTATATAAGACTTCGAATCTTTATTTTCAAGATATTGACCGTACACTATATCATTTTCGTAATCTTTAACATACAGACTTTCCAACACAGCTTCTTGTTCACGGTGGATGTCAGCAGCATTAAATGCTTGTGGTTCATCCATAAGAACAATGGATAATAACTGAAGCAAGTGATTTTGAAACATGTCTTTTAAAGCACCTGTATGATCATAGTAATTCCCACGATTTTCAACACCAACCGTTTCCGCGGCGCTGATTTGAATATTATTAATGGATGCACCATTCCAACTATCCGCAAAGATCATATTAGAAAAACGAATCGTAAAGATGTTTTGAACCATTTCTTTCGCAACATAGTGATCAATTCGGAAGATACGATCTTCATCAAAGATATGCGTTAACGTATTATTGATATCGATTGCGGATTTTAAGTCATTTCCAAAAGGTTTTTCAATGATAACCTTGCTCTTGGAAACCAATTGATGACGCGCTAATTGTGTTGCAATTGTTTCAAAGAAAGAAGGTGCAACGGCAAAATAATAAAGAACGTGTGCTTGAGGATCAAGCGCCTCAAAATATGTTTTAAGTCGTGGATATCCTTCATCTTCCGTAAATGTCATTTTAAAATAGGACACGTATTCGAGAAAGACATCCAATGTTTCTTCTTTGACATCAAAACGAGCCTGTTCACGAAGCCATGGCTTTACCAACTCGTGGTATGCCGCTGTCGTTAAATCTTGTCGTCCAATTACAACAAGATGAAATGAATCAGGAAGACTCTTGGTTTCAAGAAGGTTATAAAATGCAGGTAACAACTTTCGGTAGGTAAGGTCACCCGTACCTCCGAAAATTGCGACTATATGATTATTTGCCTTCATTACTAGGATTCCATTCGTGGTGGAAACTACCTTGTTTATCAACACGTTCAAAGGTATGCGCTCCGAACAAGTCACGTTGAGCTTGAATCAAGTTTGCATTTGAACGACCATTACGGTATGCATCGAAATAACTGATTGCATTGGTAAAGGCAGGAACACTGATTCCAGATTGAATGGCAAGACCACACACATCACGTAAACTACCTTGATAATCAAGCAGACTTTCTTTGAATGATGCATCCAACATTAAGTTTTGTAACTCAGGATTTAATGTATAAGCATCTGTAATACGATTTAAGAATTTCGCACGGATAATGCATCCTTCACGGAATACTTTCGCAATCGCACCAAAGTCTAAGTCCCATCCATATTCAATGGATGCATTTTTCATCAAGTCAAAACCTTGTGCATAGGCAATAATCTTACTTGCATATAACGCTTGGCGAACTTGCTCGATAAAGGCTTCACGATCATTGATTTGTGCATGAGGTGCTTCAAACCCAAGAATATCTTGTGCTTGTACACGTTCTTCTTTTTTCGCTGAAATAAAACGTGCAAAGACTGCGGATGCAAGTAAGGAAGCATCGGTACCTGTATTTAATGCTTCTTCGGCTGTCCATTTACCAGTTCCCTTTTGAGCGGCTGTATCTAAAATAACATCCACCATGTGTTTACCGGTATCCGGATCAATTTCACCAAAAATCTGTGCTGTAATTTCAATTAAGAAACTATCAAGTTCACCGTGATTCCAATCGGTAAAGATTGCTTCAAGTTCTTCATTCGTAAAACCGCCAACATGTTTTAAAATTGAATAACTTTCTGCAATTAATTGCATATCTGCATATTCAATGCCATTATGAACCATCTTGACATAATGACCGGCACCATTTTCACCAATATACGTACAACATGGCTCACCTTGTGCTTTAGCAGAAACATCTTCCAATATATTTGAAACAAATTGATATGCGTCCTTACTTCCACCTGGCATAATAGCAGGGCCGAAACGTGCGCCTTCTTCCCCACCTGAAATACCAACACCTAAATAACGGAATCCGAGTGCTTCGATTTCTTGGGTACGACGAATCGTATCTTTAAAGTTTGAATTACCACCATCCATGATGATGTCACCCTTATTAAGGAGTGGAATTAAATTTTCAATTACTTTATCGACAGCAGGTCCTGCTTTTACCATTAGGATAATCTTGCGCGGAGCTTCAAGTGAAGTCACAAATTCTTCTAAGCTTTCAAAAAGGCTTAAATTTTCGTGTGGGTTTTCTTGAATTACTTTTTGACCAACAGCATATGTACGATTATAGATCGATACATTATAACCGTGATCAGCCATATTTAGGGCTAGGTTTGACCCCATGACTGCAAGTCCAATAACACCTATATCATTTTTTTTCATAATTACCTCCAAAGTCTATTACTATTGTACAAAAATCCAGGCTAATAAACTAGCCTAATAACTTAGACCAATATTAAAAAAAACGAGTGAGACTCGTTTTATTTTACTTATTTCGCTTTTCCTTGGTTTGCGACTGCTTCCATTTTAGCTTTCAGTGCTTCTTGGTCACCGAGGTAGTATTTGTTTACGACATTAAAGTCATTATCAAATTCATAAACTAAAGGAACACCTGTAGGAATGTTTACCTTCATAATTTCATCATCAGTCATATTGTCGAAGTATTTAACAAGTGAACGTAATGAATTACCGTGAGCAACAATAAGAACACGTTTTCCATCTAACATTTGAGGTTTAATTGTTTCTTCAAAATAAGGAACAGCACGTTCAATTGTTTCTTTTAAGGATTCGTGTAATGGTAAAATATCTTTATCTTCTACATTACGGTATGCTTCCATATTACGTGGAGCACGTTCATCGGTAGGATCTAATTCTGGAGGTTTCACATCAAATGAACGTCTCCAAATAAGAACTTGATCTTCACCGTATTTTGCAGCAGTTTCTGCTTTATCTAAACCTTGTAACGCACCGTAGTGACGTTCGTTAAGTCTCCAATCTTTAACGATTGGTAACCATGTACGTTCCATTTCATTTAAAATATTGTCCATTGTGTGGATTGCGCGTTTTAAGTATGAAGTATAAACGATATCGAAATCGTAACCTTCTTCTTTAAGCATACGTCCACCAAGTTTAGCTTCTTCTACACCTTTTTCTGAAAGTTCTACATCAGCCCATCCAGTAAAGAGGTTTTTTTCGTTCCATTCACTTTCACCGTGACGAACAACAACTAATTTCATCATAATCAATTCCTCCTAGTTCTTTAATCATTTTACACCATTCCTTTTCTAAAATCTACATTAACCAGATTAGTTCACAAACTTGAAAATTACACAAACAATTTTAGAGCATATGGTTTGAATTAACATAGTCAATAACTATATAATATAATTCGTAAAACATAGTGACTCAGGAGGTAAAATGTCATGACGAAGATTTTTGAAGATTTAGAACTTCGACGTTCTCGATATGGATTATCAAAGGAAGCGGTATTAACCGAAGATGAAGTAATTGAGTTGGTGGAGTCATCAGTACAACATACACCATCAGCATTTAATGCTCAAACACAACGCGCAGTCGTTTTATTTGGAAAACACAGTGATACATTTTGGGACTTAACACGTGAAGCATTACGTAAAGTAGCACCTGAAGAAGGCTTTGAAAATACTGTTGCGAAATTGGAAAGTTTTAAACAAGGTCAAGGTACCATTCTTTATTATATTGATACCGATGTTGTGAAGGGGTTACAAGACCAATTTGCACTTTATGC
Source organism: Erysipelothrix sp. strain 2 (EsS2-6-Brazil) (assembly GCF_016617625.1). Classification (NCBI taxonomy): domain Bacteria; kingdom Bacillati; phylum Bacillota; class Erysipelotrichia; order Erysipelotrichales; family Erysipelotrichaceae; genus Erysipelothrix; species Erysipelothrix sp. strain 2 (EsS2-6-Brazil). The sequence continues at coordinate 1,382 of NZ_SBAR01000025.1, read as the reverse complement.
GGATAATTTCCCAATCTGGGCTGAGCAAGAGAATGGTATGTTGCAATTGGTAACATGGACTGCTCTTGCCGGAGCTGGAATCGGTGCATCCGTCCAACATTACAATCCAATTGTGGATGCAAGTGCTGCAGAGGCATTTGAAATACCATCAAGTTGGAAATTAGTTGCGCAAATGCCATTTGGTAAAGCAATTGATGAAGTCCAACCCAAAACACTACAAGATGTGAAGGGTAAAGTTAAAGTTTTTAAATAAGAATAAAAAAACAATCAGATAACTGATTGTTTTTTTTATTTCATGACTAGAAAGTGATGTGATTCATAGTTAAATCAAACACATAAACTAAATGGGCAAACTGCTACGATTAAACAATATGAATAAATCGTGATCCTGAGCCTTCTATTATAATATTCTGTTATACTTATAAAGTTGATTATACATCAATGTATGAGGGAGATAGGATGAAAAAAATATTTAAGAAAAAGTATACTAAATTATGTACAGCTTTATTTATTTTAGTATTCTCAGTTTATTTTTTAGGTAAGGAGAGAACTTTTGTTGAAGAGTTCGAAGAAATACAAACATTAGATGCAACTTATGAATTGAAGGAAGACCCTGAGATTTTTGTTGGTGATACAAAAATAGAATCAAAAAAAGTTGATGGTGAGCAAAAAGTTTTAGTGAAAAGAATTTACTCATCAAAAGATGGATATGCACGAACACCTCACAGAATAAAGAAAGGGTACTATCTAAAAAAGGAAGTAATTGACAAAAAAGAGATTACTAAAGAACCTAAGGATGGCGTGAGACTAATCGGAACCAAAGTTAAAACTGAGAAAGAAATTCATGATGAAAAATTAAGAGAGGGAAAACAGTTATCGGTTGGATTTGTAGAAGGGATATATCATTTCAGAATGAAAGCAGCCTCTGAATATAATAAGATGGAGATCACAATTAAAGATGCATATAACAATAAATATGTATCACCGAAGAATGTTATGATTTATAGAGGTAGTAGACATATTGCACTAACAACTGAAAATGAAATAAATAAAGCAACACGCGAAAACACGATTGAATACTTAGGCAATTTATATGATCGTAATGGTAAGAATTTGTCGAAAGTGCTTGATTTTGAAGAAGATTACACATATTACCTTGTTTGTATTGATAGTGATAAAAATACTGGGGTCGTAGGTGTTAAGGTCTATAAAGATTAGAGGAATATAAATTTATAAAAATCCCACCTGCAGAAAAGGAACTGACCTAGTTCCTTGGGACTAAAGAAAAAACCAAGTTAGGATGAAGTTAACCGATAATTTACGGGAGATTGATATCCTAGCTTTTCTTGTATTCGATTTTCATTGTAATATTTTAAATAGTT
>NZ_SBAR01000024.1:0-7703 GCF_016617625.1 Erysipelothrix sp. strain 2 (EsS2-6-Brazil) | reverse complement strand
TCTTTCATTTTTTTATCTAATTGTTTATACTTCATATGGGAGCTCCTTTTAGTCGGGTGGGCTCCTTTTATTATACAAAAACAACCGCACCTTGGGTGGTGCGGTTGAGATTTGAATTTAGGAAAAAGCACCCGAATCCGGGTGCTTTTTATATTATTTTCCTGAACAGCTGAATGAACCTTCTGATTCAAGAGCTGCTTTAACAGCATCAACGCTTAAGTCTTCTTGATCAAGAATAATTTTTTGACCGGACTTGCTTAGATATGAGAAATATTTCTCTAATTGAGTCCCTTTAGCAACTGCAAGATCAACAGTTGTTTTAACTGTGATTGCGGTATCGGATTTCTCATATTCAAAGGTAACACCATCCGTTACTTTTGATTCAGCAAATTGCTTATACAAGTCATCATAGGTATTCATTTGAGTTGCTTTATCCATTTGGATTACAGTTTCTTCTTCTAAACCAACAACTTCAGAATTTTTCACATCCAACTTAAGTGTACGTTTAATGCCATCAGCTTCTACTGTACAAACGTTCTTATTTTCGGAACATCCAACAAGTACAAGTGAAAATAATACTGCTACAATTATTTTTTTCATTTCCTTCTCCTTTTAACCTTATAAATCATATCATAGATTTAATTTTACGGAATGAAATTTTATTAAAAATCACCATATTTTTGAAAATTTCATACACCAACTTACGGATTGCTGTATCATCCCTTATGGAATATAAATATCTTTTCCACTTATGATATTTTTCTTGCTTTACGGTAATGTAAACGCTATTATAATCTCAGGCGTACTATTGCAAGTAGTACAGTAGGAGGTATCATGAATCATTTTAAAAGAGCCTGGTTGAGTGTCTCACGACGCAAAGGGAAGTCTTTCATTCTTTTAACCGTTGTATTTATTCTCGGTAACTTAATTGCAGGAACATTTGCCATTAAACAAGGCACATCCCGTGTTGAAACTAACCTTAAGGAGAAACTTGGTTATAATGCAACCGTAGCGCTTGACTACGAAGCGTTTGATCGCATTGATTTCGAAACGCTGAAGATTAGCGAATCAACCATTCAAAAATTAGGAAAACTACCTGAGGTCGCATTTTTTGATTATGCGCTAAAGCATGATATTCAATCGCGTTCTCTAAAATCATACCAAATGCCTCATGCGCGAGATCGTGCCGATTCTGAAGAACCGATTCACTATTTCTCATTTCAGGGTGTCGAATATCTTGACCTTCTTGATACAAAAACCGGGCGGATCGAACTCACGTCAGGACGTACCTTTAACGATGATGATTTAAAGTCTGATGTCTATCCAGTCATTCTTTCGGATATTGTGATGACTGAAAACAACATTCGTCTTGATGAAGTCATCGAACTTAAAACGATGCTCCCTAATTATGGTGTTAATGAGAGTGAAGCAGCGCAAAACATAAGCTTTAAAATTAAAGTGGTTGGATCGTTTAAACCGGTCTCGTTTAGTCAAAAATCTGATAATGAAAACTGGGGTCTAGCCTCGATGTATAACCGAATCTACATTCCTAATCATCGTTTACGAACGCTCCGCGCTGAAGAAGCGAAGATTGCGGAAGCACAAGGGATCGATATCCTCGGTAATGACTCAATCTATAATGAAGAAAAATATAACTATAGAGATTCCGTATTTGTAATGGAATCGGAAGCAGATTTAAACGCTTTTACACAACAAGCAAAAGATCTTTTGGAAGATGGCCTCATGGTTCGAACCTCCCAACAATCGTTTGAAATGATTGCAGCACCCATGGCAATGTTGAATGTAATGGCAGACTATACCTTAAAGGGTGCAGCCATTACCACAACCATCGTGCTATCTCTTGTGGTGATTCTCTTTTTAAGAGATCGTAAGCATGAGATGGGTATTTATCTTGCGTTAGGAGATCGCCAATGGGGCGTATTGGGGCAAGTAACCTTGGAAGTTCTCATGATTACACTTATGGGTTTAACCTTGTCGTTTGGAACGGGTTTAATGCTTGCGAATAAGGTTTCTGATGTTCTTATTTCGGATTCTTATATGGATGACGTATTTATTGATACGGAAAGTTCGTATCTCCCTTCAATTAATATGATTGAAGTAAATGAAGATTATCGCATCGAGCTGTCCCCTTCTTATGTCTTGTCTGTCTATCTCTTGGGTGCAGGTGTTGCGGTTGCTTCAAGCATCCTTCCAATGTTTTATGTTACACGCATGAAACCAAAGAAAATCTTAATGTAGGAGCGCGATCATGAAACTATTAGAAACCAAAAACATTAATTATTTTTACCAAGATGGCGATCAACGTCGCTTCATTTTGCGGGATGTGAATACCAGTTTTGAAGCCGGTACCTTTTATGCCATTTTGGGCCAATCCGGGTCTGGAAAAACGACTTTTTTATCCCTACTGAGTGCACTGGATACACCGCGTGAAGGTGCTGTTTATTATAAAGATAAAAACATCTCTGAGATTGGGCTTGCGGAATATCGGCGCAATCAAATTGGGATTATCTTTCAAAGTTATAATCTAATTCCTCATTTAACGGCTGTTGAAAATGTACTTGTAGCCATGAACATCACCACCAATCAAATTCCCGAAGAGACAAAAGAAGTTGCATACAATCTGCTTGATTTTATTGGCATTACCCGAAGTAAGGCCGATCGTCTTGTCACCATGCTTTCTGGAGGAGAACAACAGCGGGTTGCCATCGCGCGTGCCTTATCAACCAATGTGGATGTAATTCTAGCGGATGAGCCTACTGGAAACTTGGACGAAGAAATGGAAGCCGAAATTATTAATATCTTCCAACACCTTGCCCATGATCACCAAAAATGCGTTATTGTTGTGACGCACTCCCAAGAAATCGCAAAGCAAGCAGATAAAATTTTATATCTAAAAAAAGGATCGTTGGAAGAAATTAGTAGAGGTGACTTGCATGAGTAATTTTCTTGATCAATTTAAACCCGGTGTTTATGACCGTCATAAAGTTCATATCGGAACTGAAAAATCAGAGAAAAACGTAATGGAAATGGATGACCTGGAAACCACAACTACCTATCAAGATGAAGAGCGTTTCTATGTTCGTGAAGAAGAAACGGAGCTTGATCCTTCTTATAAAGCAAAAAAACAAAAAAGGACGGTCCTTATCGGAATCGCTGCCGTTCTATCACTCCTGCTTATTGGTTTAATATGGAATAAACAATCACATACACTCATGCCTGATTTTACGGACAAGCAACGTCAAGAAGTCGAAATCTGGGCAAAAAAACATAAAGTAGAAGTTCACTTCAAAGACGAATTCAGTTTAGAGTACGATGAAAATGTTGTCATTTCACAAGAATTTGAACCTAAAACTAAAATCCGAAAAGGCAGCATGGTAAGTGTCGTCATAAGCAAGGGACCCGATCTAGAAGAAGTCGTGACACTCCCTGATTTCGAGAAACTCAGTGGAGCTGAAATCAATGCATGGATTGAAGAACAAAAAATGCGTTACATCCAAGTCGAAAATGTATTCTCCAAAGATGTCGCAAAGGGTCATTTTATTTCGTTTGAAATCAAAGATAAAAACGTCACAAAAGATCATTTCCAACGTAAAAACAAAGCACTCATTAAAATTTCAAATGGCCCCGAACAATACGAAAAAAACATCATCGTTCCAGACTTTAAAAATCGTACAAAGATGGATGTTGAACTTTGGGCAAAAGAAAAAGAATTTGTAAGTACCTTTACGTATGAAGAACAATTTGATGACAAAATCGAAGCGGGCGGTGTGATCTCACAAAGTGTGAGTGCAGCAGAGAAAGTTGCGAAAAATGATGAACTTACCTTCGTAATTTCAAAAGGAAAAGCTGTACGTGTTCCTGATTATTCCTCTTCTGATCTCAATACTTTCGATACAATCAATTCAATGGGTGCCCAAGTAATTCAAAAACAAATTTACACAATGAATTACCCTTACGGAGCATTTGTTGAACAAAATACAGAACCGGGTACGATTTTAAACGATGACCCAGATACTGTTGTGATTGTATACTACTCCATTGGTCAGCCTTATATTAAAGGTCTTGTAGGCTTGACAGAAGGCGATTTACCGGCTTATTTCTATGAATTCAGTGGTAAAGGTGCACACATCACCTATGATGTGACTCGCGTTGCGGAATGTGGTGAAAAAGGAACGGTAGTACGTGCTTCCAAAAACAACCAATTTGTATCCACAACCGACCATATTAATATCTACATCAGTGATGGTACCAAAGCATGTGCCCCACCTGATGCCTAAACAATACAAAAAACACCTCGTTTAAACGAGGTGTTTTCTTTTAGACAGTTTGTGCTGCACTAATGCGTGCAATAGGGACACGATACGGTGAACAGGATACATAATTAAATCCAGCATCTCTGAAGAATTTAACCGAACGTGGATCGCCGCCATGTTCACCACAAATTCCAATCTTTAAGTCTGGCTTAACGCCACGTGCTTTTGCTATCGCTAGTTGAATTAATTGCCCAACACCCTCTTGATCTAATGAAGCGAAAGGATCATTTTGATAAATCCCTTTCTCATAATAATCTTTTAAGAATGTTCCGGCATCATCACGGGAAAAGCCATAGGTCATTTGTGTTAAATCATTCGTTCCAAATGAGAAGAATTCCGCTTCTTCCGCAATCTTATCCGCAAGTAAACATGCACGTGGAAGCTCAATCATGGTACCAATACGATAATGAACTTCTACTCCCGACTTCTCAATTAATGCATCCGCAAGATTTCGTATGCGTCCTGCAAGGAAATTAAACTCATTCACATCCCCAACAAGTGGAATCATGATTTCTGGGTTTACGCGGTGACCTTTTTGATTCACATTAATTGCCGCTTCAATCAATGCTTGAGTTTGCATAAGTGCAATTTCTGGATATGTGATTGCAAGACGGCAGCCACGATGTCCCATCATGGGATTATATTCATGCAAGGATCTCATAACCGTTTTAATTTCTGCAACACCCATGTTCATCGATGCTGCCAACTCCTCAATTTCTTGGGTTGTGGTTGGCATAAACTCATGTAGGGGTGGATCAAGATATCGCACGGTAACACTTCGATTTTCCATTACCATAAAAATTGCTTCGAAATCCTTACGTTGAATGGGTAAGATTTTCGTTAATGCAGCCTCACGTTGTTTAGGGGTTCGACTTAAGATCATCTCACGCATCGCCCGAATACGATCGCGTTCAAAGAACATATGTTCAGTACGAATTAAGCCAATTCCTTTCGCACCAAACTCAATTGCGGTTTGCGCATCAGCAGGCGTATCCGCATTGGTGTAAACATCAATCGAACTCAATGCATCCGCCCAATCAAGAAGTGTTTCAAACTCTTTAGACATCGTCGCTTCTTGTGTTTTAAGTCGGCCATGGTAAACACAACCGGTTCCTCCATCAATTGAGATTTCATCACCGAGATTATAAACTTTACCATCAATCTCACAGGTATTATCCTCATATACGATCACATCACTACATCCTACAATACAGGATTTCCCCATACCACGCGCTACAACCGCCGCATGTGAGGTCATCCCACCACGACTTGTCAGGATACCCTCCGCAAGATGCATCCCCTCAATATCCTCAGGAGACGTCTCTAAACGAACTAAAATTACAGGTTTACCTTTTTGAGTGTATTTAACAGCCGTAAGTGTATCAAAGACAATCATACCGCTTGAGGCTCCAGGTGAAGCCGGTAACCCTTTCGCAATGGGCTCTATAGATTTTAAATTTTCGGTATCAAATTGAGGATGGAGTAATCCATCCAAAATGGATACATCAAGATTGTTTATGGCTTCTTGTTTGGTAATCGTTCCTTCATGAACCATATCATAAGCAATTTTCACAGCAGCTTGAGCCGTACGCTTTCCACTTCGTGTCTGTAACATATAGAGTTTTCCTTTTTCAATCGTAAACTCCATATCTTGCATATCATGATAACGTTTTTCAAGTTTCTCTGCGAGTCGTTCAAATTCATTATATGCTTCTGGCATCGTTTCTTTTAGAGTAGAAATTGGTAAGGGTGTGTGCGTTCCCGCTACCACATCTTCACCTTGCGCATCATAGAGAAATTCACCATAAAGTTCATGTTCTCCCGTTGCGGGATTTCGTGAAAAGGCAACACCTGTAGCACACCCGTCACCACGATTTCCAAAAACCATTTCTTGAATGTTTACAGCGGTTCCCCAATTATCGGGAACATCATGCATTCTGCGATAATACTTCGCTCTTGGATTATTCCAACTTCTAAAGACTGCCTCTACAGCATGAACCAATTGAACTTGAGGAGAATCCGGGAAGGGTTCTCCTACTTCAATTCGATACGTTTCTTTGAGACGTTGGATCAATTCCTTCAAAGCAATAACACTTAAATCATGATCACTGTCCACTCCATATTTATGGACAACTAAAGCAACTTCTCGATCCATCTTCACTTTCTCAATCCCCATAACCACATCCGCATACATCTGAATCAGACGTCGATACGAGTCATAAGCCATCTTTTCATTATCTTTCGCCAATGCTTCAACCACTTGATCGTTTAAACCAAGGTTTAAAACGGTATCCATCATCCCAGGCATGGAAACACGAGCACCACTTCGTACGGAAACAAGCAATGGTTTATCCGTTCCACCAAAAGTCTTACCCGTTAATGATTCCAATTTACTGAGGTTTGCGAAAATTTCATCCAGTATATTTTGTGCGATTGCATGATTTTTTTCATAATAATGGAGACACGCATCCGTACTGATTACAAATCCTTGAGGTACCGGTAACCCCAAATTCGTCATTTCACAGAGGTTTGCACCCTTACCACCTAGGGTTGGACGCATCGCTGCACTTCCTTCAGAAAACATGTAAACATATTGCATATCGAAAAGCCCTCCTTATACACTTTCAATTATACATTGTCCGTTTTATTTTTTGGGTGCACGCCAACAAGGTAGTACCTACAAATTTTAAATCTCACCGTAATTACACAAGGATAGCAATATCCTTAAAGTAACTGTTATAGCTTAGTGATACAATGACTGTAAAGGGGGGCGTGATTATGAAGCGTTTCATAGTTTTTCTAATCTTACTTGGTTCACTTACTGGATGTAATGCGAAAAGCAATCCTGAATCGATGCATGATGGAATTCGTACAGTAAGTCATACCGATTTATGTCTATCAACCATTCAAAGTGAACTGTCTACGGTCAATGAAGGATTTTACTTCATACGCGATACCCAAGACAATGCCTATTTCTATATTTACTCTAAAGCACGTAACTTTGAACAGATGAGTATTTCCAACCAAATGGTTGATAAAGAACCACATGTGATCTTTACGGCAACCACTAAAAATCTTGTTTATCATTATGATGAACCAAAACTCGATGGATTTATGGCCCTAAACGTGAATGAGCGTGTTGGTCAGTTTCGATTTATGGTGGATGGTAATGAGATTTATCCACAAATTATTACTTCCCGCATCCAACTTGATGCGGCACGTTAAAAAAGGAGTTCCATTTGGTGGAGTTGTCAAACAAAAGTAGACATTAATAAAAAACTAGAAACCCTTATCCATTTTATATTGGATAGGGGTTTTGTAATTTAAACAGTAAGCAGGTCTTTTAAAATTAAAATAATGTACATATTC
>NZ_SBAR01000023.1:0-12070 GCF_016617625.1 Erysipelothrix sp. strain 2 (EsS2-6-Brazil) | reverse complement strand
GAGCAAACTAAAAGGACTGACTCCTGCACAGTACAGAAATCAATCCTTTAGTTTAACTCTTAATTAAACCGTCCAAGATATTGGGGGCAGTTCATTTTTACTTGTCTACTTTTAGTTTACTACTCCAAGATATAGGGTGCTGTCTTTTTTTGTGTTTATATGCAATGACGAAGTGTCTCGCGAATGACTGATTTGATGTCGTTTTCAGGAGTAATTCCTAGGGTTTCCATTGTATCCGCGGGATCGAGGTAGAGATCCTCTTCATTCATCTTTTGGGATATGGCGACGTGGATCCCGTGTTCTTTACCTTCAGCTGCAGCATGTTGATCTGCCGCGATGTATCGATCAGCCATGCTTTCATAATCAACAACGTGTATTTGAGTGTCTTGGTTTAATGCTTCCACAATCATGTGGAAAAATTCTTCATATTTAAGGTTTGAATCGCATATTGCGTAGGTTGTACGGTGGGTTCCGTTTTCAAGTGCTCCTACAGCGGCTTCTGCGACCTGTGTGGCGGTTATGATGGCAGTCCCCCCTTTGTGTACCGGATAAACGGGTTGGTCACGTACCATGTCCACAAACATCTTCCAAAGCGGTGTTCGACCTGGCATTGTACCAAATATATAAGGGAGTCGAAGACTTGTAACGCGCATCGCTCCTTCACCTTCAGCAAAGGCAATTTGTTCTTGAAGTAAACGTGTTCCGGGATAACCTTGATTTTTTAAGTTATATTGCGGCAGACGTTCCGCAAACTCTGAAAAGTAAGATCCAAAAACAACAAAACTTTCAACACCTGCTTGAACAGCTAGTCGCGCAATACGTTGTGTGGGTAAAACATTTGCTTGATAGAAAGCCCGATAGGATGGAGCATCTGGCAACCAGCGTTCATCGGCACCAATTGCGTAAACAAATCCATCGACATCGTAAAGCATATCAACAATTTCAGAGTCGCTCATTTGATTAATATCACCTAAATGGCTTTCCACATTATCCGGAAATAAATTTTTGGAGGGCATTGGAGGAAGGGACATTGTCTTTACCTGATAGTCTTTTTTCAAGAGTTCGCAAATGGTATGATAGCCAAGAAATCCCGTTCCACCTAAAACAAATACTTTTTTCATGTACATAAACCTCGCTTTCGAGTATAGTGTAGCATTTTGACGATATCCGTTGGAAAAAGTATGGTGAAAACTGCACAAAAAAAGAAAGACTTAGCTTTCTTTACGCGTAAATATATAGGTATCCTCTGTGGACAATTCACGATTGTAACTGTAACCATCAAAACGTATGGATTTCAGTTCTTGGAAAGAATGGATACGTTTTTCAATTAAGTGTGAGACCATTTTCCCACGAGCGATTTTTACGTATGTCGATTTTGTTTTGAAGGTGTCACCGACCTGTTCTTTAAAATCAAGCGTAATCATCGGCACATTGAGATGTGCTTGGTCAATCATCGAACTGTACTCGTTGGATGCGAGATTAACAATAGGTTGCGCAAGGCGGTTTAAGTAGTTTGTAATTGGGTTACGCCAGATTTTGTAGAGATCCATGGGTCCATTCATCATAAAATCAAGACGATAACGGCCTACAGCAGAAGAACACTTTGAAAGGCCGTAGAGTGCGGAGAAAATATACAACCGATCTTGTGCCTCTTGATAATCATCAGTAGACCACTGTTCTCGATTCATATTTTTAAATGAAGACCCTTGATAAGACCACAGTGCCGGGGTTGTTTCAGAAAAATTTTGGTAATTATGATACACGGTATCCGCAATTTTATCGGAGATGTTCATCATCGATTTAAGTTCATCCCGTGTATATGCTTGCATGGTTCTAAGAATTTCTGATTTGAGGTCGGGAAAAAGAGAATTCTCAAGATTAAATTGAGAATTCTCTTTTTGTGTTTTCGTTGGTGATACGAGAATAATCATTACTTTAAGGTCTCATACATCTCTTCGTGGAACCCAACAAACACACCATGGTCTCCAATTAATAACGGTCTACGAACTAAACGACCGGTTGTAGAGAGCAATTCAAGGGCTTCATCATCGCTCATTTCAGGAAGTTTATCTTTAAGTTTCATTTCGCGATAAACAATCCCAGATGTATTAAAAAAGCGTTTAATAGGCAAGCCACTAATCTGGAGCCATTCTTTTAATTCTGCTTTCGTTGGATTTTCAAGCATCATGTCACGATAAACAACATCGATATTGTTTTCTTCCAAATATTTTACAGCGCGTTTGCATGTGGAACATTTTGGATAGTAAATAAATAATGGTTTCATAAGAACCTCCCTTTAAATATATGTTAATGATAACATATTATTTTAAAGGAATACGTCTTAAAATTGTGGATGCGATGGTAAAGTCGACAAGACTGTGGATAAAACCACCAACACCAACCGCTAAGAAGACAACGGTAAAATAAGAACCGGTAGATATTGATTGAGAAAAAAAGAAAGGTGTAACGGCGAGACACTCAAGGGTAGCATGAATGATTCCGATAATAATATTAAAACGGATGCGTTTTCCTTTATGACTTAAGAAGTCTGGATTTTTTTTGATATAAAGCGACCCTAATAACGCAAAAACACAATGCGAAAAAGCACGAACGGCTACGATAAATGGGGTTGAGAGAAGAAACCCAATACCGGTACCAATTGCAACGGCAAGTGCTACAGATGGCGAAATAAACATCGCAACGAAAAGTGGAACATGACTTGCAAGTGTGTAGGATGCAGGTGGGATGATGATTTTAGGCATAAACATCGGTATGGTGATACCGAGTGCAATCAGCAGTGCAGTGATGCTTAGATTACGAACAGATTTCATTGTGAACCTCCAAAGTGTCTTGACACCTAGGAGTATTGTAGAGGGAAAAGAAAAAGGTGTCAAGACACCCTAGTTACTTTCATAGAGAAACGCATGTTTTTTTAATTCAGTGATTAAATCGGCGTAATTTTCTTCAGAGACGGCAACGCGATGCAAGTGAATACCATTGGTTAAGGAGGCAAGCAATTCGGGGTTTTGATTCATAAAAAGGTCTATATCCTCTTGAGATTGGATGTTTAATTGCCCTGTAAGGTAACCATAAATTGGATGTTCAACGGTGACATCCAAAACTTGAGCGTGATGCTTAATGAATATTTCTAATTCTCTTTGGGTATCCTGGTGATTGTGTTGCATCGCCAAGGTGTATATATTTCGATTCGCATCAATACGATTCATGAGATAACCCTTACCCGTTGCGATGATATCGTGCCCTTGCGCTCTAAGTAGTGCGACATCACCAACAATAATCTGTCGTGAGACATTGAAACGTTTTGCGAACTGATTTGCACTGATTGCATGCTCGGATTCTATCAATTTTGTAATAATTTGTGTACGTCGCATATCGCCATGCATCTAAAATCACCTCTTATAACTTATTGTAACGAAAGATACACAAAATTGAAAGAGAAAGGTTGTCTTAGAACCTTTATTGACAGGTTCTAGTCACAATGATAGGCTAAGAGTACAGATGAAAAAGGCGGTTAATCATGAAAATATTACTCTATCAAAAGGGCGAGAAAGCATTTAGTAAATCGGGAATTGGACGTGCAATGAAGCACCAAGTTCGTGCATTGACCGAAGCTAAAGTCGATTTCACAACAAACACGCAAGACGACTTTGATTTGGTTCATATTAATACTGTGGATTTTGGTGCGCGCATGTTTGCACGTAAAGCCCATCGTCGGGGTAAAAAGGTTGTGTATCACGCCCATTCTACCGAGGAAGACTTCCGAAATTCATTTATGTTTTCCAATCAAATTGCCCCACTCTTTAAAAAACATATTGTTTCAAGTTATAAGTTGGGGGATTATATTTTGACACCAACACCCTATTCCAAGCGAATTCTTGAAGGATATGGAATCACGATCCCAATTGAAGATATTTCCAACGGCATTGATTTAAGTCGATTTGAATATCGTGATGAAAAGGTTCAAGCATTTAGAGAGTACTTTAAGATTAAAGAAGGTCAACCTGTAGTGGTTTCGGTGGGACTCTATTTTGAACGCAAAGGATTGCCTGATTTTATGGAAGTTGCTCGAAAGATGCCCGAGGTAACATTCATTTGGTTTGGTCACACTCCGCTTGCAAGTGTTACACAAAAGATTCGTGATGCGATTAAACAGAAACCGGATAATGTCTTACTACCTGGTTATATTGCGGGCGATATTATTGAAGGGGCATATATGTGTGCTGATCTGTTCTTTTTCCCATCTTACGAAGAGACAGAGGGTATCGTTGTTTTGGAAGCATTGGCTGCACATTGCCAAACCCTTGTTCGAAATATTGGCGTATACGATCCATGGCTTGTGGATGGTGAGAATTGTTATAAGGGTGAATGTAATGAGGATTTTATCCGCATTATTCAAGGATGTCTTGATCAAACTTTGCCATCTACAACTGAGGCAGGATATCAAGTAGCGAAAGATCGCAGTATTAAAGCGATTGGGGAACAATTAAGAGGGATTTATACAAAAGTTTTAAATCAGGATTCCGACATCTTTAAGTAAGGTTGTACTTATGATATTATGACGATAACGAGGTGGATATATGAAACGTCTAAGTGTTTTTTTAGTTCTATTACTAATTTTAACGGGTTGCAGCGATACGCCGGAAAAACCGGAAGTGGTTGAACCGCCTGTGAATACATATGAAACCATTGCATTTAAACTGGGTGGGAAAGCGTATCAACTCCCAGTATCGTATCAAACCTTATATGAAGATGGATGGATTCCGACAACAGATATTGAAAGCATCTCCCTGGCTTCAAATAGTTATACAGATGGTTATGCTTTACGCAAAGATCGAAATATTATCTGGATTGCATTCTTTAATCCCGAAGATGAAGAAAAGATGTTAGAAGAGACGCTTGTAGCATCGATAAGTGCTGAAAATCGTGAATCGTATTATGATGATCCTGTGGATATTATTGTCCATGAAGGCATTTCCTTTGAAACACCCAAAGAAACAATCATAGAACAATTAGGGGACTACACGGAAGATGAAAATGCACGATTTAAAAACATTACATTTGAACATACTAAAAAAGCTAAAAGTGTTTTCAAATTTGATATTGATTCGGGACGTATGGAATATATTGAAATTACAAATTATCGAAAACCAAGGTCGTAAAATAGATACAAATGCGTATCTATTTTTTTTTTATTTATTCTTGTCAGAAAAACATCATAAGCGTATGATAATGAAGAAAAAGTTGGGAGTTGTCATTTTGAAGAAAAAAGAACAGATTATTAATTATTTTGATAAGACGCGTTTAGCCTTTATTGGTAAGGGAATACTGGTAGGTATCTGCGCAGGTCTTGTTGTCAGTTTATTTCGATATCTTATTGAGGAATTGTTAGGACTTGTGAAGTTGGGTTATGCACTCTTACACATTAATCCTCAAATGATTCTTTTCTGGGTTATCGCATCAATCATCCTTGCGATGGTTTTGGGGCTCTTTATTAAAAAAGATCCAATGATTAAAGGCAGTGGTATTCCGCAAATTGAAGGTCAAATATTAGGGGTAATGCACATGAATTGGCTCTCGATTGTTTTGCGAAAAGGAGTTGCGGGTGTTTTGGCTATTGGATCTGGGCTCTTTTTAGGTAGAGAAGGACCTTCGATTCAGTTAGGTGCAGCCGTTGGACAAGGTGTTAATGAAGGATTTAAAGGCAATAGGATGTCTGAAAAGGTATTGGTCTCAAGTGGAGCAGGAGCGGGTCTCGCCGCGGCGTTTAACGCTCCGGTAGCAGGGTTGTTGTTTGTATTGGAAGAGGTTCATCATAATTTCTCGCCACTTGTTCTTCTAACGACACTTGCGGCAACGACAACAGCAAATTTTATTTCACTTTACTTTTTTGGTTTAAGACCAATCCTATCGTTTGGATATTTACAAACATTTGAGTTGAAGCATTATGGATTCTTAGTGCTCTTAGGTGTGCTTTTAGGTGTAGCGGGCTTTATCTACCAAAAAGTCGTTCTCTGGATACCTACGGTCTACAGCAAGCTCAAAAAAATTCCACCATATTTTTACGGAATTATTCCATTTATCCTCGTAATTCCGATTGGTTATTTTTATCCACACTTAATTGGAGGAGGTAGTGATATTATTCATCTTCTTGCGGAGAATCCTTTTGGACTTTCCACACTCATTTCAATCTTTATTCTAAGATTTATATTCTCGATGATTTCTTATGGTTCTGGTCTACCAGGAGGTATATTTTTACCAATTCTTTCTCTTGGTGCCTTGTTAGGGGCAATATATGGTGTATTTTTAACGACACAGTTTGGCTTCGATCCGAACCTTTTAAAATCATTTATTGTGATTGCAATGGCAGGGTACTTTACCGCCATTGGTAAAGCACCGCTCACGGCAATTGTGTTAATCACTGAGATGGTTGGTAATTTTGATCAACTGATGCCGATGGCGGTTGTTTCTTTGGTTGCTTATGTCATTTCGGATTTATGTGGGGGAGAACCTGTGTATGAAGCGATGTTGGAACGTTTGGTGGGAGAACGGGAACCCAATATTACCGGTCAAAAAGTTATTGTTGAACTGTGTGTGCACGTTGAAAGTGCTCTTGACGGTTGCATGGTTCGTGATGTTAGTTGGCCAAGATCAAGTCTTTTGACAGGGATAAGTCGGGGAGACCATGAATTTATTCCACATGGAGATAGTATTATTTGTGCGGGTGATACATTAATGATTTTAACTAATCGTGATTCAAGCGCAGAAGTACGTGAGTATCTTTCCAGTTACGTAGGTGTTAAAAAAGCAGTTTAGGACTGGTTTTTTAATGGACTTATTTATTATTAGGGTTAAAGCACTAAAAAAATTCTCAAACCCGTTGACAAAATACAAGAATGCGATATGATATTAGCACTTAACGAATTAGAGTGCTAAGGAGGAATAGAATGGCTCGAACAAAACAATTTAAAGCTGAATCAAAAAGGCTACTGGACTTAATGATTAATTCTATCTATACAAACAAGGAAATTTTCTTACGAGAACTCATATCAAATGCGAGTGATGCGGAAGATAAACTTTACTATAAATCTTTGCAGGATACCTCGATTGAAATCAGTAAAGACGATCTAAAAATAGAAATTGAATTGGATGAGGAGAACCGTACCTTAACCATTCATGACTATGGTATTGGTATGACTGAAAAAGAATTAGAAACTTATCTGGGGACAATTGCGAAAAGTGATTCGCATGCCTTTAAAAAAGCGCTTGAGGAAGGTGATGATGCGGTTGACGTCATTGGCCAATTCGGTGTGGGTTTCTACTCTGCGTTTATGGTAAGTGATCACGTTGATGTTATCTCAAAGGCTTATGGTTCTGAAGCTGCTTATAAGTTTAGCTCGGATGGATTAGATGGATTTAAAATTGAAGCAGCAGAACGGGAAAAACACGGAACCACAATCGTATGTAAGATTAAAGACAATACGGATGACGAATTTTATGAACGATTTATTGATGAGTACACAATCAAGAATTTAATCAAAACATATTCAGATTACATTCGTTATCCAATTGAAATGAAAGTAGAAGACGAAGTCGAAGTTTTAAACTCAATGATTCCAATTTGGAAACGATCCAAAAATGATGTTACTGAGGAAGCATTAAATCAATTCTATAGAGATAAATTCCATGATTATGATGATCCATTTAAAACAATTCAGATGAAAGTTGAAGGAAACCCTTCTTTCGATGCATTACTGTTTATTCCTAAACATGTTCCAATGGATTTCTACTCACAATCCTTTGAACCCGGACTCCAACTTTACAGTCGTGGCGTGTTTATCATGGATCACAACAAGTCTTTAATTCCGGAAGAATTCCGATTTGTAAGAGGACTTGTGGATTCACCTGATTTAAATCTAAATATTTCACGTGAAATCCTACAACATGATCGACAACTTGCTGCGATTTCAAAACGAATTGAACGAAAGATCAAAAGCGAACTAGAGCTAATGATGAAAAACGATCGTGAATCGTATGAATCATTCTGGAAAAACTTTGGTCTTTCAATAAAATATGGTATTTACACGTCTTACGGATCAAAAAGCGATGCCTTAAAGGATCTTGTCCTCTTTAAGAGTTCACAGGGTGATGATTTGGTATCGTTCAAAGAATATATGGAACGTATGAAAGAAGATCAAGAAGAAATCTATTATGTTTCTGGTGAAAACGAAACAAAATGTGCTCATCTACCTCAGACTGAATTTGTTGTTTCAAAAGGTTATGAAGTACTTTATTTCACAGATGAAATTGATGAATTTGCAATTCAAATGTTGCGTGAGTATGAGGGCAAAGCCTTCAAATCAATTAATCAAGGAGACCTTGATTTAGTTGATGATGAAACTAAAAAATCAATTGAAGCGAAAAAAGAAACGCATAAACTTTTAATTGAAGCATTAAAAGAAGCTTTAAAGGATGAAGTTGATGATGTAACCTTATCCACTCGCCTCGTAAATCACCCAGTGTGTCTCGCCAGTGAAGAGGGTGTTTCATTTGAGATGGAGAAAGTGTTGAATGCGATTCCTGATCAAGGGGAACACGTGAAAGCAAAACGGATTTTAGAAATTAATCCAGAACATCCACTACTTGATGCACTTGAAAATGTTCATCAAAACAAACCTGAGGAACTCGGTGATTTTGCGACCATCTTATATGATCAAGCATGTCTAATCGAAGGACTTCCTATTAAAGACCCAGTAACATTCTCAAAACGCGTTGCTGACTTAATGGTAGCTTCCGCAAAATAATAACATTATGCAAAACCCCTTTATGAATCGTAAAGGGGTTTCGCGTATGCGGTTGATAATAAAAAAACTGTGGTTTTAGACTGATTGTGCTACAATAGATTTAGAAAAAGAGGATTTGTAATGCGAAGTGTAGGAGAAAATCTACTGAAGTTTGTTCCTAATTTTACGGTAATTGACTTAGAAACAACAGGACGTAGTAATAAGTTTGAAGACGTAACGGAATTAAGTGCGATAAAGTATCGAAATTATAAACAAGTCGATGCATTTTCCACATTGGTAAAACCTGATAATTCAATTCTTCCTTTTGTTGTAGAGCTAACTGGCATTACCGAAGAAATGGTTTCCGATGCACCTAAAATAAATGAGGTTATCGAACAATTTGTTGAGTTTATTGGGACTGATGTTATTCTTGGTCATAATGTAATGTTTGATTATGGTCTTGTTTATGATGCTTATCTCGATGTTGTTGGGAAACGTATGCATAACGATTACGTTGATACGCTCCGCGTTTCAAGGCTTTTAAATAAAGATTCTAAGAACCATAAATTAGAAACTTTATGTATTTACTTTAATGTTGAGCGTTTAGTGGGACATCGGGGTTCAGAAGATTGTCTTCAGACTGCAGAAGTCTATATCAAAATGAAGGATAAGTATAAACACCTACGACAGATTCAAAAAGAACAAAAACCAAAAGTATATCCTGTAGAAAAGGGGGCAGAATAAATGAATGTTTATGATTTCGATAAGACCATTTATGATGGGGATAGTTCCATGGATTTCTATAAGTACAATTTAAAACGTGATAAATCGATCATGAAATTTTGGCCGCGTCAAATCAAAGCAGCGCTTGACTATAAACGTGGAAAGATTGATAAGACAGAAATGAAAACTGTTTTTTATGAGTATTTCACGGCGATTCCTGATATTAGAAAACGAGTCTTAGAATTTTGGGATGAACACCGTGATAAGATTAAACCATGGTATCTTGAACAAAAACGTGATGATGATTTAATTATATCAGCATCACCGGAGTTTATGCTTGAACCAATTTGTGATGAATTAGGTATTGAATTGATCGCTTCGGTTGTTGACCCAAAAACTGGGAAGAATCTCAAACATAATTGTTGGGGTGCTGAAAAAGTTGCACGTATGGAAGCATTTTATGATTTGGGTCTGATGGAAGATTTCTATTCTGATTCCTATTCAGATGATCCACTCGCACAGTATGCCGAGCATGCGTATCTCGTAGAAGGTAATACGATAAAACCTTGGTAGAAATAAGACTGATACTCTCTTTACGAGGGGATCAGTTTTTTTATTTCACTAATTATTGGTGAAAATATTGAAATTAGTGAAATTAGTGGTATAATTTGAAAAGTAAAGGAGGTCGCTATGTTTGAATGGGTAACAGGAAATGCACAACTTCAAGTTGTGACTTTGACTGAAAAAAGTTTAACATTAAATCAAAATGCATCATCTCATTTTAAAGACAGTCAGTATGTCTTGGTTGGTTTTTCAAAAGATGGGCAGGTTGGCATTAAGCCAGTTACAAAACGCGATCTTGAACTGAATGTCTATCCAGTCGAGAATTTGCATAAAATTTCAATTGGTAAAGGTTATGCGAAGGTAAATAATAAAGCGTTGTGTGATTTAATCTCTGCTAAAGTAGGGAAAAATCTTGACGGTCAGAAGGTTATTGCGAATTATGACAAAAAAGAACGTGTTCTAACATTTGATTTGTCATCACTAAATGAAGAGGGAGTGATACTATGACATTAACGATGGATTGGGTATGGCTAATTGTTTGTTTAGGGATGTTGGTGCTTGAAGTAATCACGGTTGGAAATTTGGTTTCCCTTTGGTTTTCATTTGGTGCGCTTGCGGCACTAGGTACAACATTTTTAACAGATAATGTAGCAGTACAGTTAGCGGTTTTCGCTATAGTAAGTGTTGCGGCATTAATTATGATTCGTCCAATGACTAAAAATCTCTTAAGAGGTAATGTTGTTTCGACGAATGCGGATCGTTTAATTGGCCGTCAATTTATTTTAAATGAAGAAATTAACCAAGATTCTTGGGGAAAAATCAAGGTTCATGGCGAGGAATGGTCCGCAACGACGGCAGATCAATCTTCAATTTCAGCACATACACGTGTTGAAGTTATTGCCATAGAGGGTGTAAAATTAATTGTGAAAAGTGTAGAGGAGGCTTAACATGCCAGGAATAATTTTATTTTTAGTCATTTTAGCATTAGTATTAATCATTATTGGATATTGCATTCGTGTGATTCCGCAATCAAATGCCTATGTTGTTGAACGATTAGGTGCTTACAGTCATACACTCGATAAGGGAATGCATTTAATTCTGCCGTTTGTAGATCGTGTTGCAAATAAAGTTTCTTTAAAGGAACGTGTTCAAGACTTTGCACCACAACCTGTTATTACAAAAGATAACGTAACAATGCAAATTGATACGGTTGTCTATTTCCAAATTACAGATCCAGTATTATATACATACGGTATTCATAATCCAATTAATGCTATTGAAAATCTTACAGCAACAACGCTTCGTAATATAATTGGGGATTTGGAGTTAGACCAAACCTTAACGTCGCGTGATATCATCAACTCAAAAATGAGAGCAATTCTTGATGAAGCAACAGATCCTTGGGGTATTCGTGTACAACGTGTTGAAGTTAAAAACATTATTCCTCCACGTGATATTCAAGAAGCAATGGAAAAACAAATGCGTGCTGAACGTGAACGACGCGAGTCAATCTTACGTGCAGAAGGGGAAAAACGCTCTGCAATTCTGATTGCTGAAGGGGAAAAGGAATCAACCGTACTTCGAGCTCAAGCTCGTAAAGAAGCAATGATTACAGAAGCTGAAGGGGAAGCCCAAGCTATGGAACGTGTGTTTGACGCTCAATCTAAAGGGGCACAACTGTTAGCATCTATTGATCCAAATAGCGCTTATCTAAAACTTAAGAGTTTTGAAGCGTTTGAAAAAGCAGCAAATGGCCAAGCAACAAAAATTATTGTTCCTTCGGATTTACAAAACTTAGCTTCCGTTTTAGCAGCAGGTAAAGAAATTATTAACAAATAATATAAGACCACTCTTAGTGGAGTAGTAAACTAAAAGTAGACAAGTAAAAAAGACTTGTCTACTTTTTTTGTGTAATAATAAAATCAGAGATAAAACGGAGGTATTAATGATGGGAAGACCCAAAGGCGGATTAAATAATAAAT
>NZ_SBAR01000022.1:0-14876 GCF_016617625.1 Erysipelothrix sp. strain 2 (EsS2-6-Brazil) | reverse complement strand
TTTCATTTTTTTATCTAATTGTTTATACTTCATATGGGAGCTCCTTTTAGTCGGGTGGGCTCCTTTTATTATACAAAAACAACCGCACCTTGGGTGGTGCGGTTGAGATTTGAATTTAGGAAAAACGTAACCGTATGGCTACGTTTTTTATTTTAACTTAAAGGTCATGGATACCGGGTTGTGATCGGAATGTTCAAAGTTAAGTGTTCCATGTCCAATTGTTTGCTTGATTTCAATATTATCCGATACGAGGAAACCATCAATGACTGCGGTAAAGGTCTCTTGAGGACGGTAAGCCTTATCGACGGCCCGTACCGAAGGATTTTTAGGATCTACACCCCAATGATACCCTTTGGGTGCAAAGTCGTCAGGAAGCTTCATAATCCAATCTGGATAAGCATCCGTCCAACGAAATTGTTGCGCATCCGTTGTCGGTAACTCATGATTAAAGTCACCACCTAAAATAACGTAATTTCCCTGAGCATACTCGGTTTCAAGCACATGACGCATTTGGGCAAGTTGTTGAACACGGACTTTACCGCCTTCATCAAAAGCAGAGAAGTGAGCGTTAATAAGAACGAGTTCTTTACCGTTATCCGTTGGATAGCGCGTAATACTAAATGCTCGTTTTAGATCAAATAATTGTTTAATCATTGGTTCTTCTCCATCAAAACGATAACGTTCAGAAAGCGTTGGAACGGATTTTGAAAGGGTTACAATACCACTTTCTGCTCCACCCATTGGATGTGTAAAAGGAACCGGTACGTATTTCACTTTGTAATTGGGAGCATAAATACCGTTGTATTCGGTTTTACGCAACAATTCATACTGATTAATGTCATAACTGCGATTACCGGATAAATCAACTTCTTGAAAGAACGCAAAATCAGGATCTTGCTTGATGAAGAATTGATTGATCGCATCCATATTTGTCATCACTTCATCGTAGGAATCAGCCCCAGCTTTACTTCCGCCATCCATAAAGAAGTCTTGATCTTTTCCTAAAGCACCATAGCCAATATTATACGTTAAAATTGAATATAGTTTATCCGTTGTAATCGTGGACTGGTGGGTTCCCTGATCAATCTCGAGTTGAATGCGCGGCTCAGGCTTATAATCGGTAACAAAAGCATAGGTTATAAATCCACCCAGCACAATTAGAACAATCAGTAAAAAAGCTAAGACCACTTTGATTATTAATTTAAATAGATTCTTCATAGGCATCCTCATTTCTATAGATTAATTTTACGTTAGATTGTTGGAAGCAACAAGATAAATGGATGAAACTTTTAAATATGGGATTTTGGTGAGAAATGAATAAGTTTAAATGTTTAGTAGTAATTGGGAAGATGTTGTGATATACTTTAGAAGTTATAAGATACTCATTGCAATTGTGTGAACAAGGTAAGCATGACCTTCTTAATTAACTAGAACTGGAGGCATACTTATGGAATCAGGAAAAGTAAAATTCTTTAATGCAGATAAAGGTTTTGGATTCATCATTACTGACAGTGGAAAAGAAATTTTCGTACACTACTCAGGAATTATCAGCGATGGTTTTAAAACTTTAAATGACGGTGATGTTGTTACTTTCGATATTGAAAGTGATACACGTGGTGATAAAGCTATCAACGTTAAAGTTGCTTAATTAAAACATTATCATTTAACTCTCGGAAACGAGAGTTTTTTTGTCTTTAAAGAGACGTTTTTTGTTTTATGTGGTCAATGTTGTGCTTAAATTTCTCTGAATTTGATATAAAATCACGCGATTTTTGATGATTTTGGAAACTTTCTTAAATCTTAACCTATCAAAAAATAATTCATGTATTATAAAAAAAGAAAATAATAAATACTATATATAAGGATAGCGGTGATTTTATGAAGAAACGATTTAAAGCGATGATGCCCATAGTTCTTTCACTTCTTTTAGTGATTACAACCGGCACAAATATCCGTGCAAATGACGAAGGAATTGGTGCAGAACTCACACCAGTGGATGATATATCGATCGTTCAAGCGATTCTGGATGAAGAAGCGACGGATGTTGAAGAGGAAGCATCTGAGGTTTCAGTTGATCCCAGTGACCCAGTCGATATTATCGTAGAACTGGAAGCACGACCAATTTTAGATTACGAAAATGAGATCCATAGGGTTGGTAGTTTAGGGGCGTTTTCAGAAACCA
Source organism: Erysipelothrix sp. strain 2 (EsS2-6-Brazil) (assembly GCF_016617625.1). Taxonomy (NCBI): domain Bacteria; kingdom Bacillati; phylum Bacillota; class Erysipelotrichia; order Erysipelotrichales; family Erysipelotrichaceae; genus Erysipelothrix; species Erysipelothrix sp. strain 2 (EsS2-6-Brazil). The sequence goes on along the minus strand of NZ_SBAR01000022.1, from coordinate 12,694 downwards.
AACAAGCTCAAGACCTCGAAGAAAACTTAATCAAATCTCATGACGTTGTAGTTGATAAGATTTCTGAAGTGATTCAAAAGGATGTGGAAGTAGAACGTAATTTTACACGGGTTATGAATGGTTTTTCTCTGAAAGCATCCTTGGATGATCTTAATTTAATAAAAGATATCGAGGGCGTTAAGAGTGCTTTTGTCAGTCAAACCTATGACATTCCCGAACCACAAATGGTTGATAGTAATCGTACCATTGGTTCGGATACCGTTTGGACGCAATCACACTACAAAGGTGAGAATACAGTGGTAGCGGTTTTGGATACGGGTCTTGATACAGGACATCCTGCCTTTGCGGTAGCACCAACACAATTTAGAATTAATAAACAAAAGATCCAAACGGTTTTAAATGATAAAAAACTCAAGGCGACAGCCAATACACCCGGACTTACTGTAGATCATGTTTATATCAATGATAAAGTTCCATTTGTTTATGACTATGCCGATAACGATCCGATTGTTGATCCGAGTGCGCATAATTATGGACGTTTAGCCCATGGAACTCACGTTGCAGGAACTGTAGCGGGAAAAGATCAAACAGATTTTAGAGGCGTTGCACCGGAGGCGCAACTCATGATTTTTAAAGTGTTTAGCGATAAAGGCGGTGGGGCCAGTGATATTAGCTTGGTATCGGCATTGGAAGATTGTGTTTATTTAGGCGTTGATGTCATTAATATGAGTTTGGGTAGTGATGCGGGGTTTATGCATGATGCCTACAAGCCTACAAACGATATGTATAATCGTATTCGAGATAACGGTATTGTCCTTGATGTTGCCGCAGGAAATGCCATGTCCGCTTCTGAGAAAAACTTATATGGGAATGATTTAACGCTTGCTTCAGATCCCGACCACGGTATTGTTGGGAGTCCGTCAACGTATGCGTCTCCGGTATCTGTAGCAAGTGTGAATAATACGAAATATCGTCCGGGAAGTAAGACCGTTGATCCAACTCAAGTCACCCTTTCTGGTTTCTCCAGTATCGGGACAACCCCTAACATTAGTATTAAGCCAGAAATTTCAGCGCCAGGGGCATGGATACGTTCCGCAATGCCCCGATTAAATGGACGTAATTATGATGAGATGTCCGGAACATCCATGGCAACACCGCATGTTGCAGGGGCATCCGCATTAATGAAACAATACTTAAATGATAAATTTGGAAGCCTTACCAACATTCAAAAGATGGAACTTACCAATAATCTATTGATGAGTACCGCCCATCCAATTGTACAAAAAGATGGTGCGCCCCAACCGGTTCGAAAACAAGGGGCAGGGATGATGGATATTAATGCTGCTATTAAGACCCCAGTTTATTTAAGTGTTGATCCCAAGCAAAATCATGATGGCTCCAATCGCCCTAAAATCGAATTGGGAGATGACCAAAACAAAACGGGTAATTATACGTTAAAATTTAAAGTTACCAATATCGGAACACAAGCCGAAACGTATCAAATTCAAGAAAAAGTGAGTGTACCCGCAATCAAACGCAGTATCATGGATGATCATCGCGAACGTGTGTTTATGACGGATGATAACCGAAGTGCGGATGTAACACGTTCAGGATCTACATCGGTGACGGTAAAGCCGCAGGAAACAAAGGATGTATCGATTACCGTTCAACTTACCCAGGCTGAAAAAAATCGACTCAACCAGGAATTTGAAAATGGCACGTATGTGGAAGGTTTTGTACAACTCACGCATGCCAGTCATCCACAAATCAGCATTCCATTCTTAGCGTTTTATGGTGATTGGGAAAAGCCACCCCTCTTTGATCATGCCGCGGAATATGAGATGGGTGTTCGTGCAAGTAACTATGCACACCGTTATCGTTCTGACAAAATGCCCATGGGTGGTAATATTTTTGATCGTCGGATGATTCATACAAATCCAAGTCGTTTTGTACTCTCTCCAAATGGAGATGGCTTGTTTGATAAGTTGAATGGAATTAATTTAGGTCAATTAAGAAATGTTGAATCCATGACCATGGAAATTACCAACAAACAAACAAAACGGGTCATTATGAAAGAAGAACGTCCAAATATTCGTAAAACCTTCTACAACAATACCTATGGAAAACAAGTTCCAAACATCCTTTTCTGGCCTTTCTCAACGTTTACAGGCCTAGATCAACATAAAAATCCGCTCCCAGAAGGTCGCTATGATTTAAAAATCAGTGCTGATTTGGGATATCGTAAAGGGATTGATCAAGAACTTGTTCATACAATTCATATCGATCATACAAAACCGGTCATTCCAGAAGATAAAATTAAGTTTACAGAAAAGAATGGAACGGTGATGATGCATGTGGAAAGCAGTGATAATACATTTTTAACGCAAACTGCCCTTTATCCTGTTTATAATGACAAAGTCCAAGTAAACCGTCCGCTAAAGAAACAGTATACACCCTATGATCTTGTATCCCGTCATGCCTTTGATGTGGATGTGACGAATTTAAAAGGTCAAGAAGTTGTGATATCCGCAGTTGATGCCGGAATGCTTGAAACCAATTATAAAACTGTGGTACCTGGCACACCCAAACCACACCTTAAAGTGGATGAGTTTAAAATAAAAGTGGGTGAACAAATTCAACTTGAACCAAGTAATTTTAAATGGCAGACACCAACGTTTGAATCGGAAGATCGTGATGTTGCGGGTGTGAATGATAAAGGACTTGTAACGGGCATTAAACCTGGAGCGACTTTTATTAAAATCCAAGATAAAAATGGCATTGATCTTGTTGCACTTATCGAAGTATTTGAAGAAGAATCGCTGAAACTTCAAATGAAGGTTGGAGAAAAACGTAAACTTGTATCTTATGAGTTAGAGGGAACACGTACCTTTGATTCGGATGCTCCACACATTGTTTCAGCTCTTGATACAGGCGAAATTGAAGCCCATCAAAAAGGTAAAGCAAAAATTACGGTTCAAAATGCGTACGAAAAATTAGAGTATGAGGTTGAAGTTGTGGATCAACCACAATACAAACCAACGCTAAGCTTTGAGAAAAACGTCTACGAAATTAATTCGGGAACGGTTGTTGCTCCGAAATTTACAATAGAAAACAATGATCCAAGCAATCCTGAAGTTGTAACACGATTACTTACAAGCAACGAGGAACACGTGAGCATAGCCGGCCTTAAATTTACAGGGGAGCATGCTGGTGAAGCTGCAGTCATTGCGGAACTTAAAAATGGAACACGAGCCGTTGCGAAAGTAAAAGTAGGGGGCTTGGATATGAAAAAATTAGATATTCTAATCAGTCAAGCATCCAATTTAAATGCTGCCGATTACACCCAAACTTCCTTTACGAACTTAATGACCACACTTCAAGAAGCGAAAACACTTCGCAATCAAAAAGGGATTGATCAAAATCTTATTGATAATATGGTCGACAAGCTCAAACAATCCCTGAACCAACTTGTTTTGGTCATTAAAAACTTACCGAGTTCAATGGACGTTGAAGTAGGGAATACCTTTAAACTCAGTCCGAAACCAGCTCAAGGAAAATGGATTTGGGATGAAGCATATCTTGAAGGAACACCTCAAAATAATGGTCAGGATATGATATTTAAAGGGCTTAAAGAAGGTCAAACGGACATCCGTTATCGCACTAAAGATGGTGAAGAACAATCCGTCGCGGTTACGGTTAAAGCCAAACCGGAACCCATAGAAATCGATCCAGTTGTTCCCACAAATCCAATCGATCCCGAAAATCCCAAAGATCCCGTAAAACCAAAAGATCCTGTAGATCCCGTAAAACCAAAAGATCCCGTGGATCCCGTAAAACCAAAAGATCCCGTAGATCCCGTAAAACCAAAAGATCCCGTAGATCCCGTAAAACCAGCGGATCCTGTAGACCCAATAAAACCAAAAGAACCCGTAGATGGGGGATTAAAACCAATTGACGATTTGAAAAAACCAATTATTAAACCCAAAGATCCTGTTTCACCACCATCACGTGATGAAGGTGTCAAACCTGAAAAACCAGTAGTTCATTTTGGTATCGTAAGTGAATCTTTACCGCAAACAGGTATTACACCTCAATATCGTGGTTATACACTTTTAGGATTAGGTCTTGTGTTACGAATTATAAGTGATAAAAAGAATCACATAAAATAACAATCATGATGTTTTACTAAAATTTACACTAAATTCATCACAACAAGTCCTCAATATGTTATTCTAATCATAGTCTGTTATAGGCATAATATAAATAGGAGGACTCTAGTTTGATTGAGTTATTAAAAGTTATAATCCTCGGTATCGTTGAAGGAATTACAGAATGGTTACCTATCAGTAGTACAGGTCATATGATTCTTGTAGATGAATTCTTAAAATTGAATGCACGACCTGAATTTAAATCCATGTTTTTTGTGGTGATACAATTAGGTGCAATTCTCGCCGTGGTCGTTATTTATTGGCATAAGCTGTTCCCATTTAAGAAAAATAAAGCGGGAAACATAACTGTCGAAAAAGACATCATCAATATGTGGTTAAAGATTGTGGTTGCTTGCATTCCAGCTGGAATTGTTGGAATTCTATTTGATGACTGGATTGACGCACATTTGTATAATCCGACCGTTGTCGCAATTATGTTAATTTTATTTGGGGTAATTTTCATTGTTGTTGAAAATCGCAATAAAAATGCGAAACCAAAAATCACAAAAATTTCTGAAATTACATATCAAACGGCATTGATTATTGGACTATTCCAATTAATTGCAGCTGTATTCCCAGGGACATCACGATCCGGTGCAACAATCGTTGGGGCATTGATTATTGGTGTGTCCCGCATTGTCGCTACAGAATTCACATTTTTCTTGGCAGTACCCGTTATGTTTGGGGCAAGTATTTTAAAATTAGCGAAGTTCTTCATTAAAGGGAATGGATTTATGTTCTCTGAGTTTGGCTTACTAGTTGTCGGAATGGTTGTGTCCTTTATCGTTTCGGTATTCGCAATCCGTTTCCTATTAAATTATCTTAAGAAGAATGACTTTAAAGCATTTGGTGTTTATCGAATTGTTTTAGGGGTAATTGTTTTACTGTTCTTCTATGTTGTGAAACCATTGTTATTCTAAAATAGAGAAGCTTCGGCTTCTTTTTTTATTAAAATCACAATACAACACACAGTTGTTATGAGATGTGTGTGCTAAAATGTAAATAGAAGATAATGAGGAAGGACTGTCGACATGAGAAAGATCATTTGTATTTGTTTGATGTTAGGGATTACTGCTGGGTGCTCCGATCGCGGGAAAACTGCGACTTCGATAAAGCCACATCCCGTTGATAAAGAAGTTCAAAAGCTTCCACCAATCAAACCAAATACAGAAAATCCAAACCATCTCCCTGAAGTTTCCTTCGAAGATGCACTTGATTTTTATTTCTCGTTACACGATGAACAATCAATCATTACGGAAGTTGCCTACAGACCTCTTCATGAAGAGGGAGTCTATGAGGTTAAGGCAGCGATTGAAGATAGTGAAGTTGAAATCGTATTTAATAGTAATCATGCCATTCTTTCGGAGACAAATGAATACTTGGACCATGAAGAACAGCTTGAGGTTGAACGGGATGGATTTACGCGGGATGAATTTGATACGGTGATTCCTGTTTCGGATGCAATGCATCAAGCATTAAAAGTTAAGCCTGGACATTTTGTGGAAGTTGAACTCAAGAAGAAGGATGATGCCTTAGTCTATGAGGTTGAGATTGTTGGTGCACATCAAAAATCGATCGATATTAAAATTGATGCGATGACGGGTAAAGTGATGCGCGAAGACTAGTTCGTAGAACTTAGGAAGTGGTATGATGAGAAAAATTAAACTATTCATTGCCATGAGTCTGGATGGCTATATCGCGGATGAGAAGGGAGCTATTGATTGGTTAGACCCTTATAACTCTTTAGATGATGATACTTATGATCGGTTCTACAAATCCATTGATACCGTCGTCATGGGGCGGAAAACATACGAACAGGTTACAGAAGTACTTTCACCGGATGTCTATCCGTATGAGGATTCCTTTACCTATGTTGTTTCATCACAGGATATAAAACTGCGTAAAAACATGGCAATCATCTCGGACGATGTTGTTGGAGTACTGAATGCCATAAAGCAACAAGAAGGCAAAGATCTTTGGATTGTTGGTGGTGGAATGTTAGTTTCAGAACTTGTGGCATCAGCGATTATTGATGAATATTGGATTGCGGTTGCTCCGGTTTTACTGGGGAAGGGGATTCCATTATTTGATGAATCGATAAACAGCCACCACCTTGATCTAATTGAAAGTGATACAAAGGGCCAGTTGGTTTATATGAAGTATCGAAAGCGCGATTAAGTGCGCTTTTTTTGTTGTTTTGATACGGAATCAATTTAATTATGAAATAAGTGTGAAAAATGACCGCAAATCTCCTTGACTTGTCCATGTGGCAGTTGTATTATAAGTGGAATGACACACTTATGTCGCAAAGAGGTTATGATGAAACAACAAGAAATTATTCGAAGAACTGTGCCCTTTATAATTATGAATCCGACCGCTACGGTAAATGATATCGCAAAAAATGCCGGTATCAGTCGCGCGACGTTTCACCGTACGTTTACAGGGCGTGATGAGCTTTATGACGTAATGGCTCGCGCTTGTATTGAGGAGATTGATACAGCCCTAAAGGGACTTGAACGTAAACTGGATTTATTTGAATCTTTAAAAGATATTGTAGATGTACTGATTGAATTGGGTGATCGCGTGTACTTCTTATATTATTATCCGGATGGTCTGAATTCGGATGAACTTCGACAAGAATGTCATGCAATCCTTAAGCCCCTTTATACTGTTGTAATTAAAATGTATAAAAAGAAGATGTTGAATCAAAACGTTAATGAAGGATGGATTATCAATACCATCAATAATTATGTTTCAATTGCATGGGTTCAGGTGTATGTGGGAAATGTAACGCAAAAAGAAGCCGTCGAAAATACAATGCAGATGCTACTACATGGAATTGTAGCTTACTAAAAAAGTCTCAACGATTGCGGTCGTTGAGACTTTTTAAATTTAAGACAGGTCTTCTTTATGATTAATGTACTTATTAATAATGACCGAGATAAAGATTCCAAATAATGTTTCTAGAATCCGGCGAATCATGTATTGGATGGCATCCCCTTGTGTGCCATTATGATTAAGGAGTACCGCAAGAACCAAAATTGCGGACATGGATGTTGCATATTCACGAAGGTTTAATATTTTACAAAACGTTAGATCAACCAGAAGTACCAGTACAATCAATACGGTGTATCCTAAGGAATCATTAGGGATATTAAAATAGATGGTAATAAGAAGAAAGAGGATACCGATAAGCCCTCCAAAGAGGGTACCTAATATTCGATCGAGTGAAGCACGTACAGCATGCTCAGGGGATGATTTCATCATCAATACGGCAGTAATTGCTGCATAGAAAGGAGCAGGATAATCTAATGTCCAAGCAACAATAAGACAAATTGCAACCGCAAGGGTTGTTTTGAGAATTCGTAATCCAGGTAAATATTTCGTGTCCATTTGGCACCTCAAGTTTCTTTTTTTGTGTAAAAATACAAAATATCCTTAATTTCATACAAATTATACATAAAAAATCAAAATATGTCATTCTTCCATTATTATAGGTTTGCATAACAATACAAAAAAAAATCATAACCTTCTTTGTATGTATGCAGCACACACCATAATAATGATTCATCAGTGTGTGATGAATCGTGTGCAACCGTCTTTGGTGAGACGACTGCTTTTCGATGAAGTTAAGTAACAGTTAGGAATGATTTAACGAAGATGAACACACTTCGGAGCTCTTATTTAGGTATGGTGGGATATTCTAAATAATATATTGACTTCCTATAAATCATTATATCGCACATAATCGATTTTATCGCTTGGTTATACTTGACCATATAGTCAAGCATTGTTACTTCAGTTATTACGAATAACGATCCGTTTGCATTCTATCATTGATGTAAACGAAGCACATCGTACCAAAATTTGTTTTGATCAAGGGGATGTGAAGCAATACAAATATTTGGGGCGGAAGGAGGAGGCCAATGAAAAAAATAGTTAATCACGTTGTACAGGGTCTGTTGAAAATTTCAGATCAAGCAACAACATTATCGCTATGGTCTTTCTATAAGCCAGAATTGCCAAAGAAAAAATAATAAAAAACCTTGGTTAGTAACGGACCAAGGTTTTTTTATGGTTCAATTATAGGGAAAGGTTATGCTATAATTTAGGCAAAGGAATGGTATGGTTATGATTAAAATAGCAATTGTTGATGATGAAACGATCATGCATGATCGTCTTCGGGAAGTTGTGAATCAAACACTGCTTAGCCGAGATATTGATTATCGTGTCTTAATCTTTGATAATCCAGATGATGTGTTGTCGTGTGTAAAACAGACCAAGATCGATATTGTTTTATTGGATATCGAATTGGGTTCTCGAAATGGCGTTGAATTAGCGAAACGTCTTTCTTTGGATAGTCCAAGTACAGTCGTTATCTTTATCACCTCCTATGAGGGCTATATTAAGGACGCTTTTGGTCTTAATGTCTATGACTATATCTTAAAGCAAGAATTGGATTTACAGTTGCCAGAGGCGTTAATTCAGCTTACGACGCGCTTAACCCAACGCGATAGTATTGTTTTTAAATTTGATTCGGGGATTTTAAATTTGGAGCTTATGGAGATTGTTTTTGCGCTCTATGAAAACCGTAATATTACGATTTATACTCAAGATGAGTCGTATGTTATGAAGTCCACCAGTTTAACGAAGGTCTATGAAAGTTTGCCTGAATCAATGTTTATCCAACCTAATAGTCGCTATATTGTGAATATGATGTATATTCAAGAAATGCGAAAGGGCGTTATTAAACTGAAGGGATATGATGACGTAATTGAAGTATCGCGCGGTCAGTTTAAAAATTTATATCAAAATTATTTAGATTTCTTAGTAGAAAGTGAGCGATTGTAGATGACAAATGAAGGCATGATGCTGATTGGGGAAGCATTGTTTTGTCTTTTAGATGTATTGTTGCTTTTTAGAGCTGCGCAAGTCTTTCTTACAACTAAAGATAATCATAAATTTAAATTCTGGGGTGTTACCTTCCTAACATCCTTTTTGATTTTTAGTGCCACCGTTTCGACCGCGTTTTCTTCTTTTGTTTCGATTATTATGGGTGTTTTACTAATTGTTTATGTGTTTGTATTGTTTGATGGTAGTGTGTTTGCGAAAGTAATGTCCGCCATTGTCTATTATCTTCTCTTAGGTATTATCACGATTCTGGTAATTTCCGCAGTCGTTAAAATTACCAATATTCATGTTGATGTGCTAATGGGGGCAACCGAATTAAGAATGATTGTGATGTTTGGTATTAAGACCATTACAATCATTCTCATTGAGTTGTTGCGTCGATTTTTAGGCCCCAAGCAGTTTACTCAAGATATTTTTGTTTCCAACTATACATTGGGTTACCTCGTGGTTAACCTGCTCGTAATTATCGTCCTTTTTGATATTGTGTTAACTCAGGACTACATTATTTCGAAAAATCTTATTTTCTATTTTATTATTATCCAAACAATCTTAATCTCGATTATGTTTATGATTATCAGTAACTATTTTGAAATGAAAGTAAAAAACGAGACATATCAAACGATGATCGATGCATTCAATCTCTATCAAAAACGAGAAGTGGAGCGTGTTGAATCCGATGTGGAAGTCATGAAACTTAAACATGATCTTAAAAACCACATGGCCTCACTTTCCTATATGATTGAATCGGGAAAGGATGATGAAGCGCGGAATTACATTCATGAGCTGATTCATCATGAAGCTTTAAAGACGTATGTGAACACTCCCAATCCGGTTATAAATGCAATCGTAAACTCTAAAATCACGCAAAACCCACATATTCATTTTGTTACGCGGGTTGGTATTTCTGAATTTCAAATTGAACCCTATGACTTAACGGTGTTGCTTGGGAATGCATTGGATAATGCGATAGAAGCTGCAGGTAAGTGTGAACGACGGGTCGTCAAACTATATCTTGAAGAAAACAGTCAGTTCTGTAAGATTCAAGTCTTGAATACATTTCATGAAATGCCACGTATAAAAGATGGCGTTTATCTGTCATCAAAACGGTTAGGGGATAAACGTGGTTTTGGAATGGTTGCCATGAAAGAAACAACCGAAAAATATATGGGGAAAATGGATAGCAAGATTGAAGATGATTATTTCAAATTAACGCTAATCCTTTCCAAATCATCATAATATGCATAAAAAGATACAATATAAACCATTTCGATTTATCAAGTATCTTTTTTTCATATAATACAAATAGAGGTGTTACATGAAAAAAATATCATTGAAACTAAGTCATAATTTTTATAAATACGGGTATATTGATGAAGATGATTGTGATCGCATGCGTTTTGCTTTAGAAGTTGTGATGTCCAATCTGTTTACGTTTGGTTTTATCATTCTAATGGGGATTGTATTTCATTGCTTTCGACCCACATTGGCGTTTGTTGTGATGTTAGGGGCTTTGCGGAGTTTGGATGATACGTTCCACTCAAGTACCTTTTTGGGATGTTTTACTATGACGGTGATTGCCTATGTCTTCTCGGTATTTGGTCCAAGTGTGATTGACACGAGTTTCAAGGTCCCTTATATGCTCTTATCATCAGCATTTTGTGGATCAATCATGCTTGTATTTTTATTTAACCGCAATAACATTCGCCTAAATAAAAACACCGGATTTATGAGTTACATTATTATCATGTGTTTCATCTTATTTATTCTTGCTTTAGCACTCCCAAGTATCTTTGATATTGTTTTAGTGGTGATGAATGTCATTATGGTGGTTACGATAACGTTTGCGTTTGGCCAAATTATTCATCTTCGCGAAGCATAAGGATACCCAGAACAATTAAGATCTTTAAATTACGGTTGTATTTATCTTTAAACCTATGCTATAATCTCGATAGTATGAGTCCTTTAAGTTGTGACAGAGAGCACAACAAGGTACGCAGTCAACTTTTGTATTATGATGCATAAAGCTGCTTTTTACCTTATTTAAACTTAAAGGACACCTTCGGGTGTCCTTTTGTATAAAAGACCATACGGGAGAAAGAAGAGGTTTTACACATGAGTCATAATCTTACAGTCGGGGTTCAAGAAAAACCCAGTTCAACAAGCAAGTGGATTATTCTAAGCTTGCAGCATGTTTTTGCGATGTTTGGGGCAACCATTCTCGTTCCATTTTTAACGGGATTGGATGTAGGGGTCGCACTGGTCGCAAGTGGTATCGGTACCTTAATTTACATTCTATGTACAGGTGCTAAGGTTCCAATTTATTTAGGAAGCTCCTTTGCATATATTGGAAGTGTTGCTGCCGCAATCGCTTCAACCGGAGGCGCAGCAAGTGCTTATACCGGTCTTATGGTTGTAGGTCTTATCTACTTAGTTGTTTCCATCATCATTACATTTACGGGTAGTGGTTGGATTAAGAAATTATTACCACCCGTTGTTGTAGGGCCGATGATTGTGATTATCGGATTATCCCTTGCACCAACAGCGGTTAAAGAAGCAGGTTTAATGGGTATTGATGTTCTCTTAGAACAAGGTAAATATCTTGGTGTACAGGGTGCTGCTTGGAAAGTTCCTTTAGTAGCATTTGTAACATTTATGAGTGTTGTGCTCGTCTCAATTAAAGGAAAGGGCTTTATTAAAGTTGTTCCATTCTTAGTCGCTATTTTTGTAGGATACTTTACATCAGTTGCTTTAGGACTGGTGGATCTTGGTACCGTGTTCCAAGGATACAGTTTCTTCCAAATTCCAAAATTTCAATTTATTGGAACATATAAACTTGATTTCACAGCCGTTGCGGCTTTCGCACCATTAGCGCTTGTAACGATTGCGGAACACATTGGAGATCACGTAGTTCTCGGTGAGATTACGGGTGAAGATTATCTTGATAGTCCAGGATTAAACCGTACTATTTTAGGTGATGGATTGGCTACATTTGTCTCGGCTGCCCTTGGGGGTCCGGCTAACACGACTTACGGTGAAAATACAGGCGTTATTGCAATGACCGGTGTTGGTTCAGTGTATGTAACCGGATTGGCTGCAATCTTCGCAATCTTACTTGGATTCTTAGGTTGGGTTCAAGCCTTTATCACAAGCATTCCTTGGGCTGTTATTGGTGGTATGACGATTGTGCTTTATGGCTTAATTGCATCAAACGGTATAAAGGTGCTGATTAAAGATCGTACCGATCTCTCCGATATGAAAAACTTGGTTGTCGTTGCATCCATGTTGGTGATTGGTCTGGGTGGTGCGAGTGTTCAAATTACATCACAAACGTCATTAACAGGGATGAGTTTAGCGGCGATTGTTGGAATTCTCTTAAACCTATTCTTAAATTTCATCGATAAACCAAAAGAAATAAAAGAGACTTATTAATAAAACGGCTTCGGCCGTTTTCCTAAATTCAAATCTCAACCGCACCACCCAAGGTGCGGTTGTTTTTGTATAATAAAAGGAGCCCACCCGACTATGAACTGAACCCCAAATTTTGGACAAGCTAATTATCTTTTAAATTTAAGGAT
>NZ_SBAR01000021.1:0-15173 GCF_016617625.1 Erysipelothrix sp. strain 2 (EsS2-6-Brazil) | reverse complement strand
AGAATATGTACATTATTTCAATTTTGAAAGACCTGCTTACTGTTTAAATTACAAAACCCCTATCCAATATAAAATGGATAAGGGTTTCTAGTTTTTTATTAATGTCTACTTTTGTTTGACAACTCCACTATCACATGGGTCTTTTTGTTTGTTTCGAGGGTTAAAATTGTTGGTAAATAAAGGCCTTAAATGAACTTGTAATGACAAAGATAATTCCGAGTATAAATAATCCTACGATTAGAATCATACTTGCTATCTGTTGCCATTTTATTTCACTCTCGCTCCATCGCGTAAAGAATGTTGAAACGATTGGCATGCAAAATAAAATTGCAAGGACCCAATCGAGTGGGCGTGATAGGACATACGTTAGAATTTGTTTAACGCCGATTTGATTCATATCCCAGATGAACATTTTCGAGATAAAATCGAATGCTTGTTCAAGGGAGGAGGCACGAAAGAAGACCCAACCAATATTAATTAAGAGTAAGGTAACAAGATGCTGGATAACACGTGGTGTTTTCTTTAGCATATCACCCCATACATTACGTTCTAAGATGATAATTAAGAAGTTGAAGCATCCCCAAATAATAAAGTTAAGGGAAGACCCGTGCCAAAAACCGGTAATGAGCCAAACTATTAACATATTCAAATAAGTGCGTGTTGGTCCTTTGCGATTGCCGCCAAGTGGAATATAAATATAGTCTTTGAACCATCGTGTAAGGGTGATATGCCATCGTTTCCAAAAATCACTAAATGAGGTTGCGAGGTAGGGGAAATTAAAGTTCTCAGGAAGGTTAATTCCCAACATTTCACCAATTCCCAATGCCATGTCAGTATAGCCTGAAAAGTCGAGATATAATTGAAGCATAAAAGCAATGGAACCAAGCCATGCTGTTCCTGTAAAGAAAGCAGTTGTATAGAGGCCTTCATAAACTTTTGAGGCGATTAATCCAAAATTAGCAGCTAAATAAGCTTTCTTAAATAAACCGATTGTGAAGCGGGTAAAACCATTATAGAGCATGTCACTGGATACCGCATGATCATCGATCTTAGTTTCATCATATCTTAAAATCGGACCGGAAGTGATAGTCATAAATAACATAAAGAAAGCACTAAATTTGAGTAAATCTGTCTCAGGCTTGCGGTTTCGATAAGTGACATCAGCCAGATATGCAATCCCTTGGAATGTATAGAAAGAGATTCCAAGAGGAGCCATGATTCCTTCTAAAAATGTAAGATTTGTTGTTGCGATAAAAAGTGGTTTATACTTAAAGAAAACCAAGACAAGGATATTTACGCTAATAGTGGTGATAAATAGAACCTTATTAGGATTTTTATGTAAGATTGATGCTGCATAAAAATACGTTAGCATCGATATGATAATAATCAACAACGGAACAAGTCCGAGATAACTGATAAAAATTAAATTGAGGATTGCGAGCAGTGAAGTTTTGTATTTTCCGTGCGTAGCAAGGTTTATAAGAACTGCAAGCGGAAGAAATATAAATAAAAATGTATAACTTGTGAGGGGCATGGTATCTCCTACTCCTTTTCAACTAAATTGAGCTGTGTATTTCGAACAAAGACAACTGCATCAAACTTATTTTTTTCAATGTATTCGAAAACATTACCTTTATAAGACCGTAAATCCAGAGAATGAACTTCATTGAAATCATAAATGGCAAGGTATTCGAGTGCATTGGTGAATGAGTCTCCGATAAAGAGTATTTTAGGTAAATGATCACGCTTTGTCTGGATAATCGTATTCGCCTTATCGCCATTCATAAAATTACTATAAAGTGAGATGTTTTCATCTTCGATCATAACGGGTTCATCGGATGGCGAACCGTTTTCATAGCGTCGATACTCTGGTAGGGATTGATCGATCGGTTTATAATAGTAAAAGACCTCGCCTTTTGAATAACTTGTATCGGCCATTGTCCGAGAATTGTTGCCAATAAAAGGACTGTGGTAGTCAATGCGTTCATAATGATTGAGTGGTCTTGTTTGAATGCGTGTGTCGCTTAAGGTAGCAATAAGTTCTTGATAGATTAATAACGATGCATCGGCGGTATAATGATTGTCGGTTTTGTAATACGGCTCAAGCAAATTGTTTTCAGAAAAAACATTGGAGCCAGATATTGACCGAATATGTTCCGCTTCGGCACGTGTACGAAGTGCGTGATTGTAGTTTAATTTATGGACAGTATTTGTTGCAAAATAATTAGGGAAGAGGTCATGGTGATAATCGAACTTTTGTGGGATATCAATAAAAATAAATCGACCACCCTGATGTTCTGTGGCATCCTTCATGCTTTGTAGATTCGATAAGGGTTTTTCAAAAGATGCTTCTAACGAATTTAAAGTTTGTTCTTGATAATCTTCAAATTCCAAAAGATAACCAGATTTGCTGATAAAATGATTCTTTCGAATTGACTTCAACAAATATTTATCAATTTTGGAACTTGATTTCAAAATGTGATCCCGAAACACAAGTTGATCAAGTGAATATGTTTCGAGATTGTCGAAGAATGTTCCATCGACTATGGTTGGAATATCGGCAGTTGGAAACTGGGCAAGATTTCGATATTCTAACGCTGAACGAGATCGATCGGGACTTAATATTGAGACAACTGAAATCATCAACATCAAACCTAAAGTAATTACTACAATATATTTTTTCAAGACAGTGATACCTCCTTGTATCAAAAATGGGGATTAACGGTCTCTCAATTATATACCAATTCAATAAAAATTAGTATTAATGCGGTCTCATCGGAAATAATTTGTATTTAAGAATTTTATTAGATTCGAAAATAAGGTATAATAGTGTTGTTTAATATATAAAGTTTGATTGTTTTCGTCGATGTTGCTTAATAAATATATGATGATACAATTAAGGAGGAAAATATGCTTAATTTTACAGTTGGGCCGGTCATGATGCGTCAAGACATAATGGATGTTGGTGCTGAGCCTGTTCCATACTTTAGAACACCTGAATTTTCAGATGTTATGTTGGAAAATGAATCAATCGTTAAGGAAATTTGCGGTGCTCGAGATGAAGACAAAGTAGTGGTCTTAACGGGATCGGGTACAGCTGCTATGGATGCAGCAATTGTGAATTGCGCAAAGGAAAACGATAAGTTTTTAATTGTTAATGGCGGCTCTTTTGGAGCTCGTTTTTGTGAAATATGTTCTGTTTATGATGTGAATTTTGAATCCATTGATTTAGATTTTGGTCAAAGTTTGACATCATCTGATTTAGAACCTTATGAGAATGCTGGATTTACAGGATTTCTGGTGAATTTAGATGAAACATCTTCAGGTGTTTTATATGATATCGATTTAATTTCGGCGTTTTGTAAACGTAATAATCTATTCTTGATTGTGGATGCAATCAGTGCGTTTTTAGCGGATGAAATTATGATGGAGAAGTCCAATATTGATATTCTCATTACCGGGTCTCAAAAGGCTTTAGCATTGCCTCCAGGACTTTCAATTCTTGTGTTGTCTGAAGATGCTCAACGACGTGTCGATGAGAACAAACGTCCATGCTATTACTTAGATTTAAAGAGTGCACTATCAAATGCGAAGCGGGGCCAAACACCGTTTACACCGGCTGTTGGTATTGTTTTGCAACTGAATCTAAGACTTAAACAAGTTAAGCAAGATGGCATTGAACAAACAATTGGAAATACAAGAGCACTCGCAATGTCATTTCGATCAAAAATTGAAGATTACGGTTTCAAGTGTGTGACCAATTCTAGTTCGAATGCAGTAACGGCGCTTTTTGTTCCAGAAGGTAAATCAGCAAAAGAAATTTTTACGGTTCTAAAGGATGAATATGAAATCTGGGTAACACCGAGTGGTGGTGTTTATGCAGATTCTGTTTTAAGGGTTTCGCACATTGGTGAAATCACTCAAGAAAATATGGAGACATTATATAATGCGCTCGATTCACTTAAAGAAAGAGGTATAATCTAATGAAATTAGTATTATTAGCAGCAGGAAGAGGAACTCGTATTAGCCGTTATTTAGAAGGAAGACCTAAATGTACTGTTGATATCGGGGGACAACCACTTATCGAATACACAATTGAATTATTCAATAAAAATGGCATCAACGATATTGCAATCGTATTAGGATATGAAGGTCAATACATTCGTGAAGCACTTAAAGGTAAAGATGTTAAGTTTTACTATAATCCATTCTATGACGTAACAAACAGTGTTGCTTCAATTTGGTTTGCGAAAGATTTCTTTGAACCAGAAGAAGATGTATTAATCATGAATGCGGATGTATTCTTGGAACAAAAAACTCTTGATATTATCTTAGCTGAGAAAAAATCACCGGTATTGTTCTCGGATGATACTCGTAAAGAAGAAAGTGATTACAAATTCTACTATGAAAATGATATCCTCATCAAACATGGTAAGGAATTAACAGGGGATGATATTACTGGGGAGTATGTTGGGATTGCGAAATTATCTTCAGACTTCTTACCTGAATTCTTACAACGTTTAGAAATCTTAATTGATTCGCAACAACATGGATTATGGTGGGAAAATATTTTATATTCCATGATCGAAGAACAACCAATTCATGTGAAAAATGTTGCGCCAAATTTCTGGGGTGAAGTTGATTATATTGAAGACTATGAGCGAATCATGGCTTTTATTAAAAAATAACAAAAATAATAGTTTGGGAGAGAGAATCGAAAGATTCTTTTTCTTTGATTCGATTTTACAACCGACACATAACCTTGTTAGCATATGTCGAATATGCTATAATTGACCTGTTTGTAAAATATAAAAAAGCAGTGTTTATTAAGCAATAAACATTCTGTTAAGATAATGAGGATGAAAAATATGATAAACAACAACTCCGATGCTCGTGAAAATATAGAATTAATGGAAAAGTATCAAGAGTTTAAGAAAAAACACCCATACGTTTATTTAAAACGATTTTTTGATCTTATCTTAACACTATTGTTTTCACCAATTATTATTATAATTGTTGTGATTTTCGCAATTATTGTTAAGGTGGATTCTAAGGGGCCAGCTTTCTATACACAGCAACGTGTAGGGCAAGCTGGTAAGGAATTCAAAATCTATAAATTACGTTCGATGCGTGTTGATGCAGAGGTCAATACCGGGGCTGTGTGGGCCGAAAAGAATGATCCACGCATTACGAAAGTAGGACGTTTTATTCGCAAGGTTCGTATCGACGAATTACCACAATTCTTAAATGTTTTAATTGGAGAGATGAGTATAATTGGTCCTCGTCCAGAGCGTAAAGATTTAACGGATCAATTTGAAGCGGAAATACCTGGATTTAAAGAAAGACTCCTTGTTAAGCCGGGAATTACAGGTTGGGCTCAAGTTAATGGAGGCTATGACATTACACCTGCTGAAAAACTTGTGTTTGATCGTGAGTATCTTGATGCGTTTTCGTTTAAACAAGATGTCGTGATTATTTTTAAAACAATTCGTGTGGTTCTTACAGGCAGTGGCGCACGTTAAAGCACTCGCAAGAGTGCTTTTTTAATTATTTGGTGGATTCGTGGTAAAATTAAGATTAATTAATATATGATTATTGGATAGAACGGTTTTAATGGATTGGAATCGTTTATAATAGGAGTGCCGAGGAGGGTTGTAGTGATGAAAAGTAAAAAAATGCTCGCGTTGTTATTGTCGCTGGTAATTCTTGTAACGTCTGTTACGTATAATACGTTTGCTTTTGATGAACGGTTAAATACAGATGTCACCCAAGAAGTTGATGTAAATCAAAAAATGGAATTTGAAAAGGAGTCTGAGACTACGGAAGGTGAGGCATCATCAGAAGTTGAAGAACAAGAACGCCCAGAAGTTCAAGAAATAAAACCGGAAGTTTCTTCGAAAATTCCTGTTCAGTCATTGAGCTCTGTTGATAAACTTTGTGTTCAAAATGGTTGGATTCAAAAAGGGTCTGCTTGGTATTACTGTGAAAATGGAAATCCAATTAAAAATTGGAAAGAAATTGGCGGTTTCTGGTATTTCTTTAAACCAGATGGTGTGATGAAGTCGGAAGTTTGGCACCAAAGTGGGAACGAATGGTATTATTTTAGTAAAAGTGGAAGTGCAGTCAAAGATGATTGGGCTCAAATTGGTGGATATTGGTATTTATTTGATGCGAAGTCAGTCATGCTTAAAGATCAGTGGACGCAGTCCGGAGGTCATTCTTATTACCTTGATTCAGAGGGACGCGCAGTGAAATCGCAATGGAAACAGGTGGGGGATTCTGCCTATTATTTTGATGCATCCAGCCACCTCATTCGTGAAACCAGTGCATCACATACGTATTCAGTGAAAAAAATACAAGATGACGGCAGTATCGCACCCGGAAAACCAAGTTTTGTAAGCAATAGTCTGACTGAGGCGATTGGAAAAATGAACCAAATGGGAAGTGGCTATGTTGTTACGTCAAAGGATGGGTTAAGCCATTTAGGGATTGTCGCAATGAGTTCTGGATATGCGCATTCACTTCCAGATCGAAAAGGTCTAATTAAAGATCTTGCAAGTAGTGAGACGCTTAAAATTTATGATAATCGTAATCTTTCAGGATCTGCAATGACATATATATCAAGCAATTACAAAATGCAATATAAAGGAACTGAGTTGACAGATTCAGGGAAACCCGTAATTCGTGTTAATATTCAAGGTGCGGAAGGGTATGTTGATTTTAATAAAGTTGACTTAATTCCAATGTATTATGTTGATAAAAAGATTCCTATTTATTTAGGTGGGAATCTTAATGATGATGGGTACCGTAAAGTAGTTTCTCCAGACTACTATTGGGTGAAAAATGGTGAAATGTCACTGTACTTCTCTCAAACGTACGCAAACAGTGGTGAACAGGGGATAACTTATGCCCAAGCACCATCATGGCTTCCTGAATCGGGGAACCCTTATTACTCAGAAGATGGAGTACACTTTTTTAGTGACAAAGAACTGAATCGACCAATGATGGATGGCAATCAACCTGGGGAATTTTATGCATATTATCAATGGCTCCCCGTTCGAAGTTTTTCAAATATAGGGGCCGACGATTTAAATGCTCGTCTTCGTTATTTGGATAAAACTGATTCAATAATGTATGGAAATGAACAAGCATTTATTGAAAGTGGTCATCTCTATGGAATGAATCCACTGCTTTTATTCGCACAGGCTGCGCATGAATCTGCATATGGTACATCGTGGCTTGCGAAAAATAAGTTTAATTTATTTGGATGGAATGCTGTTGATTCTGATCCAAGTCAAGCATTGGCCTATACAGGTGTTTATAATAGCATTAATTATCATATGTCAAAGCAATTAAGTTCTTACTTTGATGTTGGGGAGTGGCGCAATGCGGGACTTAGTTTTGGAAATAAAGGATCGGGAATCACAGTAAGGTATGCATCAGATCCCTTCTACGGTATTAAAGTAGCGGGTATTGCGTATACCACAGATCGAGCTGCTGGCTTTAAAGATCATAATGGTTATGATTTAGCGCGGATTAAAAATCAAACAAGTACGTCCGTATATAAAGGCTCAAGCACTCATTCGGGGGTCTATTATGCGACGAACTCGGGTCTAAATGATCAAGTAGTTATCAATCTTGGTGAGGCATCGGGTTATATGAAGACTTATCTCTCAATGCCTGTTGTGAATGGTTCGGTATCTGTAAAGGCGATGCCTGTTGATTTACCTGCAAATCTGGGTTATATTGCTAATAATGCGGTAAATAAACTTAAAGCGAATGGTGTCAAAAAGGCGAGTGCTCCAAATTTACGTGTGACTGTTGCGGACACGTCCAAGAAATATACAGTTAAACAAGATCTTAACATGCGCAGTGGTTGGGGGACATCAAACCGGATCTTAGCTACAATTCCGGCAAAAACGATTGTTCAAGCATATCCGACTACAAATGGTTGGGCTAAACTTGTTTACAATAATCAGATTGGGTATGTTTCTCAAGATTATCTAACGACTGAATCAATTCCAACCGCTCCTAAAAAGGGTTGGATTAAAGAAGCTTCAAAATGGTATTATTACGAAAACAATAAACCGGTAAAAGGGTGGCGTGAAATAGGTGGTAGTTTTTACCTCTTTAATAATAGCACTGGAGTGATGTATGCAAACACCTGGACTAAGGATGCATCAGGCCGTTGGAATTATCTCAATGCGGATGGGAAGGCATTAAGAAATGAATGGTTTAAATCTGCAGGGAAATGGTATTATGCAGCTAATGACGGTAAGATGCTTCGATCAGGTCTTCACCTCATAAAAGGTTCGTGGTATGAATTTGGTTCAGATGCTGATATGAAACTCAATAAATGGGCTAAAAATTCAAAAGGAAAATGGCATTATCTCAATTCAAGTGGTGCTGCTGTAAAAAATGCATGGGTTAAAGTGAGTGGAAAATGGTACTATGCTGATGCAAACAGTGAAATGGTCACGGGATGGAAAAAAATCAATGGAAGTTGGTACGTCTTTGATTCCAGTACAGCAATGCTTGCGAATCAATGGTATAAAAATGCAAGTGGGTCATGGTCTTATGTTTCAGGATCAGGGGCTGCGTTAACAAGCCAATGGACAAAGTCAGGGGGTAAATGGTACTGCTTCTTAAGTCATGGCGGAACTGCTCGCGGCATTCATCGCATTGGTGGTTCGAGTTATGCATTTGGTACAGATTCTGTAATGTATGCGAATCAATGGGTTAAACTGAATCAAAAATGGTATTATGCCACAGGTTCGGGTGCACTTCAAAAGGGTTGGATTAAATTGGGCGGTTCTTGGTATTATTTAAATCCAAGTGATTGCGTAATGATATCAAATACAACAATGACCATAAATGGAACGCGTTATCGCTTTGATCGTTCAGGTCGCATGCTCTAGTATAAAAAAACCATAATCGCTGTATGTGATTATGGTTTTTTTTATAGAATTTTTTAAGATATTATTGCGTTAATGCGATAAACATTTCAATTCGGTCAGCTGCAACTTGTAAACTGGATTTCCAGAATTCAACATCTGTAACGTCGATATCGGCTTGTGCTGCGACATCTTCACATGATGATGTTGTTGTTGCTTTAAGGAGATTGCGGTATGCAGGGACAAATGCATCCCCTTCTTTTTCAAATTTAGCATAAAGCCCAAGAGCAAACAAGCCACCAAATGCATAAGGGAAGTTATAATAACTTAAACCACCACTGTAATAATGACCTTTACATGCCCACATATATGGATGATATGTACTTGCGTCTAAACCATCTCCATACGATTGACGTTGTGCTTCAATCATGATTTCTTTTAAATCTTTAGGAAATAAGAATTCAGATTTACGACGTTCGAAGACCTCGGATTCAAACTTAAAGCGGGATAAAATATCAACAATAATTTGCGTTAAATCTTGAAGTGAGTTTTCAATTAATACGAGTTTTTCTTCGTCGCTTGACACTTTTAAGGCAGCGTTGAAAACGATATTTTCACAGAATGTTGAAGCAGTTTCTGCGACCGGCATCGAGTAACTTGTATTGAGAATAGGCAAGTCTTCAATCATCATGCCATGGTATGCATGCCCTAATTCGTGAGCAATCGTTACGATATCAGAAATAGAACCATCAAAGTTTGTAAGGACATAACTCTGTTTTATTTGAGATTGATTACTGCAGAAGGCACCGCTGCGTTTTCCTTCACGCGGTAAGAAATCAATCCATGCATCTTCATAAGCTGTTTTTGCCATGTTTGCAAGATCATCGGAAAATTCCGCAAAACTAGTAAGAATCATTTCCTTAGAATCTTCGACTGTATAAGTCTTAGGGTTTGTGGTTTCAAAAGGTGCGAAGAGATCATACCAAGGCAATCCATTCTCATAATTCATAAGGTGCGCTTTATGTTTAAGATACTTTCTAAAGACTGGAAGGTACGCTTCGATTGCTTCCATCAATGCATCGAGGGTGGCCTTGCTCATCCGTGAATCGAAAAGTGTTTTATCCAATGCGGATTCGTAACCTCGTAAATCAGAAATAGTATTCACGGTTCCTTTAATGCTATTAAGTGCAAAGGCAATCGAATCATCCATTTTTTCATACAATTCAAGTTCTTTATAATAGGCATCCTTACGAATCTTTGGATCATGTGAGTATGCGAGATTTCGAATTGAAGCCATAGTGTGCTTTTCACCATTAAACTCAATTGTCGTCATTGATGTTAAATGTCCAAACAATTGATTCCATGCACTGGCACCATTAATATTCAACTTAGCAATTACCTCTTCAACATCTGGGGATAAGTTGTGTTTGCTGAGGTCAATCATTTCTTGCAAGATAAATTCGTGTTCTTTAACTAAGGCACTTGCTTTAACCCATTGTGGGAAAACGTCTTTTGAATCAGCCATAAATTGACTAAATAACGCATAAGCGCGTGATGTTTCACTTAGAATATTCTGAAGTTGCCCCATGTAACGATTGCTTTCATTATCGCTTGCATTTGCTGATATTTGCAAACTGGCGAAACTCACTAATGAGTTAGCGAGGGTGTTGAGTTCTGAGTCAAGCGTTAAAAATGACTCGAGATCTTCACAATCTTTTAAATTGGGTGCGAGGTCGTTCATTGACTTAATAATTGTTTTGAGCTTTTCTACATCTGCAGTGTAGGTTGCATCATAGCCCTTGTATAGAGCATCTAAATTCCATGTATACATAGTGATATGGTTCTCCTTTAAAATATACCAAAATTATACCACAATAATGTAAAGGTGTTACATATTTATGAAAATACAGGTTAAATTATCAGAAAAATATTGAAACCATTTTCATATTATGTTAAAGTTTCTTTACAGAAAGGTTGGTGTCCTATGACCAACGAAAATCAAAAACAAAACAGCACTTTCTTTAACTTTAGGTAAAGGTTAATATCGCTACACGATATTAACCCTTTAGTCTTGGTTAGTAGGATGTAGCTGAATACCTTTAAAAAGCTGCATTCGCAGCTTTTTTTGTTTGAAGGAGGAAAAGATGAAAAAATCGATGATTATCTGTATGCTTTTAGTTTTATTAAGTGGGTGTGTGAATGCAAATCCAGAAAAATTATATACGATTGGTGTTTTACAGTTTGCGGATCATCCTTCCTTGGATGCGACGTATGAAGGGATGAAAGAAGCCCTTGATAAGACGATAGGGTCGGAGCATTATCGTATTATCTATCAAAATGCACAGGGTGAAAATAGCAATAATGAACTAATGGCTCATGGGTTTGTATCGCAACACGTTGATTTGATATATGCCATTGGAACAAACTCGGCCCAAAGTGCGAAAAATGCGACAGAAGGTACAAGTATTCCGGTTGTATTTAATGCCGTTACCGATCCGGTTGCGGCAGGCCTGGTCGATTCTATGGATTATCCAGGATCATCAGTCACAGGGGTTAGTGATCAAGCACCTATTAAAGAACAATTAGCGTTGATAAAGATGCTTTTACCTCGAGCGAAACGGATGGGAATTGTTTACAACATGGGTGAAATTAATTCCATAACGCAAGTTGAGGCGATTTCCTCGTTAGAGAAAGAACTCGAAGTGGTTGCGGTTGGAATAACAAACATGCAGGAATTACCGATTGCAACTCAACAATTAGCCGAAAAAGTCGATGTTATATTTAATATAACGGATAATATGGTTGTGGCTTCAACTGCGAACATTGTAGATATTGCGTCAAAATACGACGTACCTGTATTTGCATCAGAAGATGGACAAATCAACGAAGGTATTCTAGCTACTGAATCCTTGAGTTACGATAACCTTGGCGAGCATGCAGCAGAATTAATATATCAAATTCTTGTGGAGAAAAGCGATCTGAATAAGTTGCCGGTTTTAACGTCAAACAAGACAAAATTATTTATAAATAAACAGGTCGCTAGTCAGTTTGGAATAGAAATTCCATCTGACCTTGAAAATCGAAATGAGCTAAAATGAAAAAATATTCATCATTCTGTAAGAAATGAATAAAAATGAAAAAACTACTTGCATCTCAAAAATATCAGTGTTATGGTTGTTAAGAAAGGTTGGGTATTCCAATGAACAATATAAGTAAAATCAATCAAGCCCAACAATGGAGCTACTATTATTATTTTAGTTAATCAGTTAATATGCCGTGTGGATATTAGCTGTTTTGTGTTACTAAAATCTACAGGCTCCCATTAATCTCATACCATTTTAACAAAGCCGTGTAGATTTATGTACATGGCTTTTTTGTTGGATAATGGAGGAGAAAATATGAAAAAAGTATTAATGATCATAATAAGTGCAGTGCTGCTTACGGGATGTATGAGTGGTGAACAAAATGAAATTAGAATTGGTGTGATACAGTGGGCGGAACATCCGGCACTTTCGGATTCTTTGGATGGATTTAAGATGGGGTTGGATGCTACTGGGTTAACAGAGAAAGTTTCTTTAGAAGTGAAAAATGCGAATGAAGATGTTGGGACGGCTAACCTTATCGCAAATCAATTTGTACGAGATGCTGTTGATTTAATTTTTGTAATTGCAACTCCAGCTGCTCAAGCCGCTATGAATGCGGTAGACGGCACCGATATCCCTGTGATTTTTAGCGCGGTATCGGATGCGAAACAGGCAGGATTGGTGGATGATCTCGCTCACCCAAGTGGAAACTTAACGGGCGTCAGTGACTTACCCCCATTGGATACACAAGTAGCGTTGATTCAAGAAATAATGCCAAATGCCAAAAATATTGGGATATTATACAATACGAGCGAAATTAATAGTAGAAACCAAATTGATGAGGTGCGAAACATTGCCGCTAAATTAGGTATGAAGGTCAATGAAAAAGGTGTAAGTCAAGCGAATGAAATCGCAATTGCTGCACAACAATTAGTTCAAGAAACCGATGTGATTTATATCGTCAATGACAATATGATTGCTTCGGCTACTGGATTAGTTGTTGACACTGCTAATAGTGTAAACAAACCAGTCTTTATGGCTGAGGTTGGGCAGTTTGATCAAGGTGTTTTAGCTTCAGAATCTGTAAGTTATAAATATCTTGGTGAAAAAGCAGGGGCGATGGCTTATGAAATTTTGGTAAATAACGTGACCATTGCATCACTCCCTGTTTATGTTTCTGAGAAAACGGAGTTGTATGTTAGTGAGGCTGTAGCATCAAAATTGGGTATTCAGATACCTGATTCGATACGTGAAAGGGCGGTAAATCAATAATGGGTGTTCTAAATTCAACGTTTATTTCTGATATTTTAATTCAAGGATTTCTATATGGCATTTTGTCCATGGGAGTTCTTATTTCTTATAAAATTTTGGATATCCCGGACTTATCGGTGGACGGAACGTATCCATTAGGTGCAGCGGTGAGTGCAATCTTGATTCTTAATGGCCTGAATCCATGGATGGCTCTTTTAATATCAACCATAGCGGGTGCAACGGCCGGAATTGTTACTGGTTTATTCCATGTTAAATTCGGAATTTCCTCACTACTCAGTGGTATATTAGTGATGACGGGACTTTATTCTATAAATCTTGTAGTTGCTGGAGGGAAACCCAACATTCCCCTTTTTAAATTTGAAACCATCTTCTCAACTCAATGGTTGGAAAAACTCGGTGCACCTCCGTTTTTAATTAATAATTTCCAATTAATTGTAATGGTTATTCTCGTTTTAGGCATCAAAGTAATTATTGATCAACTTCTCACGACTAAAACAGGTTACTTACTTAAAGTAACGGGAGATAATGAGCAACTTGTGACCACATTGGGCCACAATGTTGGACTTGTGAAAATTTTTGGCTTGGCATTGGCAAACGCAATCGTCGCTTTCAGTGGTGGTTTGGCAGTTTCGGTGAATAAATATTTTGATATTTCATTAGGGACTGGTATGGTGGTTTTAGGGCTTTCGTCCGTTATCTTAGGTACGACAATCTTGGGGCGAACAAAATTGAAATCGACCACCATGGTTATCTTTGGTGCGATTGTATACCGCTTGATTGTAGCACTTGCAATTCGAATGGGAATTGATGCTCAGTTTATGAAACTCATCACTGTTGTGATCTTTATTAGTGCAATAATGTTGAATAAAATTAGGCTTCCAAAATGGAAAAACGCAAAGGAGAAACACGATGTTACAACTCAATAAAATAACAAAAACATTCAACCAAAGTACCCCAATGGAAACAACGCTTTATCATAATTTAAATTTAAGTGTTGAGAAGGGGGAGTTTATCACGATAATTGGTTCGAATGGAAGTGGTAAATCTACATTATTAAACTTAATTTGTGGCCAAATTAATCCTGATAAAGGCACCTTAACATTTGGAAATCGTGACCTTTTAAAAATGAAAAATCATCAGCGCTTTAAGACCATTTCTCGGGTTTACCAAGATCCGATGGCTGGAACGTCACCTTCGCTCACAGTTTTAGAAAATCTATCGCTTGCCTCGAATAAAGGAAAGCTTATGAGTTTAACGAAAGCAATCAATCATAAACATGAAGCAGAGTTTGTCAATTTATTGAGATCATTGAATCTCGGACTTGAAGATAAGCTTCATGTGAAAGTGGGTCAACTTTCAGGTGGACAGCGACAAGCACTGTCCTTGCTGATGGCATTGATGAATAATCCAGATCTTTTATTACTTGACGAGCACACCGCTGCTTTAGATCCGAAAAGTTCAGAGTCGATTATAAAACTTACGCAAAATATGGTTGCTGAACGAAACATTACGACAATCATGGTGACGCATAATTTACAGCACGCACTTGATTATGGATCGCGTTTATTGATGTTTCACAATGGAAATATAATTCGTGATATCGCTCATCCCGAAAAGGAGCACCTCACAAAAAAAGATTTGTTAGAAATGTTTGCGTCTTATGATGATGCTTATATTGAAACACTTTAAGGCAGAAATGCCTTTTTTAACTTATAGTTCATTAATCACCGGGTTGACTATATATAAGGAAGAAAAAATCTATGATTCGTGATGTAAAAGACCGAATTAAAATAAAACAAAATAAAGTGAAAATAGTGTTGACGGTGGATAAAGAGGGTGGTATTATATACAAGCGCTAAGGGAAACCGAGTGCAGAAAATGGTCTTTGAAAACTAAACAGGAAACGTCAATTTCAAAAAGAAAT
>NZ_SBAR01000020.1:0-16391 GCF_016617625.1 Erysipelothrix sp. strain 2 (EsS2-6-Brazil) | reverse complement strand
AGAATATGTACATTATTTCAATTTTGAAAGACCTGCTTACTGTTTAAATTACAAAACCCCTATCCAATATAAAATGGATAAGGGTTTCTAGTCTTTTATTAATGTCTACTTTTGTTTGACAACTCCAGCTAATGCGGGGACCTTTTGATATATATAATTAAATTCCGTCTGAGAAATCGTCAGAAGCGTCATCTGCTTCGGGCATTTCAAAGAGTTCAACTTGGGAAGCACCTGTTTCAGCAAGTGATTTCGCAAAGTCGTAAACAGCGGGCTCACTTAAACGCATTAAACTTGCTTCAAGGAGCATTGGTAGGTTTGTTCCTGCAAGAACATGAACATCAGTTTGGTTCATTGCGATCATTACGGATTCTTTAAAAGGTGTACCACCTTTTAAATCTGTAAAGACAAGAACACCTTCACCTGTATTTACTTCAGCAATCGCTTCTTTAAGATCGCTTGATAATTTTTCAGGACCAGCTTCTTCTAAAAATAAAACACTCTTATATTGAGGTTGTGCACCTGCAATAAGTTCAACGGATGAAGATAAACCTTCTGCAAATCTTCCGTGACCTGTAACGATAATTCCGATCATAGTATGAATCTCCTTTTAAAATATACTATTCTTGAAAAGAATTTTATGTGAGGCCAATCCCATAAAATGGAGCAACTTCTCAAGGTAACAATACAAATAGCATTATAAATTATTAACCGTCTAACTTCAAGTCTAATTTGCAACTCTTAGCGTTCCACGGTATACTCATAAATAGATAAGAAGAAATAAAGGAGCGATACAATGACATTACCAAATTGTCCTCAGTGTACTTCCGAGTACACTTATGAAGATCGAGATTTATTCGTATGTCCGGAATGTGGTCATGAATGGAATGCCTTGAGCACTCAAGAATCAATGCTTGTAGTCAAAGATGCACATGGAACGGTGCTTGCGGACGGAGATGATATCGTCATCACTAAAGACCTCAAAGTTAAAGGGGCATCCAGTGCATTGAAACAAGGTACTAAAGTAAAAAACATTAAACTTGTGGAGGGCGATCACAATATAGATTGTCGCATCGAAGGCTTTGGTGCCATGAGTCTCAAATCAGAATTTGTAAAGAAAGCATAAGCTTTCTTTTTTATTCGAAAAAAAAGACCGTTTCCGGTCTTATTGATGTTTTGAAAGGTCAAGTAAAGCAGCTGCAGCTTTATCAACAATGACAATTACATCATCGTGATTTTGAAGTGCACTTGCAGGACAGTCTTCAGTTGGTGTTCCTTCCATCATATTGTATACAGCATCTTTTTTCGCATCGCCATAAGCAAATAATACGATTTTTTGAGCTGACATAATGGATTTAATTCCCATTGAATATGCATAACGTGGAACGTCTTCTTTCGTTTCGAAGAAACGTGCATTGGCTTCAATGGTAGATTCTGTAAGTGATACTTTTTGTGTTAATCCTTCAAATGATGCCCCTGGCTCATTAAAACCAATATGACCATTGATTCCAAGTCCTAAAATTTGAACATCAATTGGATTTGAAGCAATAATTTCATCATAACGTTTGCATTCTTTTTCCGCATCTTCTTCTAAACCATTTGGTAAGTAGTTAATCTTAAATGGTTTTTTACTGAAGAAATGCTTGTTCATGAAATAATGGTAACTTTGATCATGATCTGCCCCAATACCAATATATTCATCCAAGTTAATTGAGATAACATTTGAGAAATCTAAATCACTTGCGGTAATTTTATCGTAGAATGAAATCGGTGTGCTCCCTGTAGCTAAACCGAATACATTTAATTTTCCTTCATTTAATTCTTTACTAATGAGTTCGAAACCTAACGCTGCTCCTGCATCGCTGTTTTCCACAACATATAATTTCATATTGAATAACCTCTCTTCTTTCTCCCATATATTATAAGGGTTCGAATCAATAAAGCAAACCAAAACAACAACAAAACTAATGTTTATTATAATTGTGTTACGAATTAAGAGTGCTATAATTAGATGGTAAACAAAGGTTACAAGGAGGAATTACGATGTTAATTATAAACGGACGTATATATTTAGAAGACCGCGTAATCGAAAACGGTTATGTGCTTACAGAAAATGAAACCATTAAGGCATTTGGTTTAATGGAAAATGTTCCCGCTTACTCGGGAGAAATTGTGGATGCAAAGGGAATGAATGTTTTACCAGGGTTCATTGATCAACACATTCATGGTGCAAACGGTGCTGATAATATGGATGGAACTGAAGAAGCAGTCGCAACCATTGCACGTTTCTTACCAAAAGAAGGAACAACTTCTTATTGTGCTACAACGATGACGCAATCCGTTGAAGCGGTAGACAAAGCTTTGGGTGAGATTGTAAAGTATGCGAAAAATCATAATAAACCTGGAGAAGCAGAAATTGTAGGGATTCACTTAGAAGGGCCTTTCATTTCCGCAAAACATATTGGAGCTCAAAATCCTAAATATGTTTTAAAACCAACACTTGAAGCATTTGATCATTTCTGGGATGTCTCAGAAGGGATGATTAAAGTGATTACGTATGCACCTGAAGAAGCAGAAATTGGATTTACCGATCACTTACGTTCGTTAAATGTTGTGCCATCTGCAGGTCATACCGATGCAACATGCCAGCAAATTGAAGATGAAATTGAAAATGGTCTTTCAAACTTAACACACTTCCATAATGCGATGAAACCACACCATCACCGTGAACCCGGTGCTGTTACAGCGGGTTTTATGAATCCAACACTTAAAGCCGAAATGATCTGTGATGGTATTCATTTAAATCCGGATGTTGTGAAAGCGACATACCAAATTAAGGGTGCCGAAAACTTTATCGCGATTACAGACTCAATGCGTGCGAAAGGACTTCCCGATGGTAATTATGACCTTGGTGGTCAAGAAGTTATTAAAAAAGGGAAAGAATGCCGTATTGCAACAGGATCTCTTGCAGGTTCGGTAGCGGAAATGGACTTTGTAGTACGTAACATCAAACACTTTACGGGTGCACCTATGCATGATCTCGTGAAGATGTCATCAGAAAATGCTGCGAAACACTTAGAAATCTTTGGACGCAAAGGAAGCATTGCGATCAATAAAGACGCAGACCTTGTCATTTGTGATGATGATATTAATGTACAAACAACAATATGCCGTGGGGTTATTGGATACCAAAAATAATCCCATTAAGGATTCTTCGGAATCCTTTTTTTTATGAGTTGAATACGATAGAATAGGGATATGAAGAAAAAATATCAAATTATCGTAGGAATTCTCTTTTTCCTGATTACGGGATGTAATTCAGCCAAACCTGAAATGACCGAACCCATTATTCAAAATGACGTGACGCTGGAAGGCGTTGATTTAATCGATGATTACATGCGTGTCTTGAAGTTTTATGAACAGCGTGATGTGCTTTCAACTCATCGCATTGCATATCTCGAACTTAAAGATCATTTGGGAAGCATTCAAACCATGGAGGAATTGAAACAGTTTGAAGACAAACTAAATGCATTCGCTAAGGAATTGGATGATGTCTATCAAATGGACGAAGGAACCCGTGTTTATCGCAAAGGGCTGTTAATAGTTGATCGTGGTCATTGTTTACCACCAAGTTATGAACCTGGACCGCGCTATGAAGCTGAAAATCAATTTTTATACATGCAAGCAGCTGCTCTTAAAGAAGGTGTAGTTTTAACCAAAATCAGCAGTTATCATACCCATGAATTCCAAAATCAATTGTATGAAGGTAATAAGGAACGGTATGGCATTGAACGAGCTCATCGTTATGGTGGTCAAGATGGTTGTTCGGAACACCGAAGTGGGTATGGATTTGATATCGGTGGTGATGACATTGAAACGTGGAATGAGATGGCGTTCGTTGAGACCCAAGCGTATCAATGGCTTCAAAACAATGCGTATCAATTTGGCTTTATTCTCCGATATCCAGAAGGAAAAGAAGCGGAAACAGGTTATGCATTTCAACCTTGGCATTATCGTTATGTAGGCGCAATTTCAGAAAAAATCATCAAGGCCAATATGAGTTTGGATGCATACCTCAATCAGTTTCCTTTTTAAAATTGTACCCATGAATTCCTTTGAATCTTTAAAAATGATGTGAATTTAAGGAAACAATCATGGTATATTTTACTAAAGGAGGTTTATTATTTATGGAACCTTGTAATAAAAAATTAGCCAATCTTATACCCGAAGGTGATCATGTGTTTGGTGAAGTTTTAAACCAAATTCAGCGTTTACGTACTGAAGCACAAGTGTATGAAAATAAACATTGGAATGATGATTTTGAAGCGTATTGTGATAACATCACAGAATTTATAAAGAAACAAAAAGCCTTATCCGGCACGACCATTCATGAATGTTTGGATATTATTAAAGCAATTCGAAAAAGTGGTCAGACAGCCCAACGTGTTGAAACGGGTCAAATTGCGGAAAAAGCATTGCTAGCAGATTATGACATGGACCTTGCATATCGAAATGATGAAGGCTACGACAAACTCTGCAATGCTTTACTGGTGATTATTGAAGATTACCAACAAACAACCTAATAAAAAAAGCCGAGACATCGTCGTGATGCTTCGGCTTTTTTTGAATTACTTCATTTGTTCGGTAAGGTCGATAATTTCATCAATCATCGCACCAATATGCTCTATTGTATGACGGAGCGGTGCATCGGTTGAAAGATCAACATCTACCATTTGTGCCAGTTCCAGCGGCGTTTTGGTTCCTCCAGCTTTTAAAACATCTTTCCATCGTTCGATATCTAAAGTACCGTTCAAGACTTTTTGACTGACTTCAGTTGCGATGGTTAATCCAGCACTGTAAGTGTATGGGTATAGACCCATATAGTAATGTGGTTGACGCATCCATGTGAGTTCCACATTAGGATTAATCGTGACAACATCACCCCAAAACGCTTCAAGTACCGATCGTTTCATCGCATTAAGTCCTGCAGTTGAAAGTGGTTTACCCGCATCAACGGCACGGTATACTTCACGCTGATAGGCAGCTTCAAGGAGGTGGGTAACAAAATTATGATAGTAGGTACGGCTGATCATCGTTGATAATACCCAACGTTTAAAGCGGGGATCATCCGATTGTGTCGTAAGATGATTTGCCATGATGAGTTCATTCATCGTTGAGGGTGCCTCGATAAAGTATAGAGAAGGGCGTGTATCATAAATATTCTGATTTTGTCCGGCAAGGTAGAAATGACCTGCATGTCCTAACTCATGAGCTAAGACAAAGACTTCACGCATACGTTCAGTCCAACTAATGAGAACATAAGGATGTGCACCATATGGACTTGAACAGAAAGCCCCGGTTGATTTTCCAATATTTTGTGGGAAATCAATCCAACGTTCATCAAATGCTCGATTTACCATGGCGAGATAATCTTCACCAAGAATGCTTAACCCTTCAAGTAATTTCTCGCGCGATGCTTCAATTGAAATATCGGGTTCAAACCCTGGATCTAAGGGCATGAGTAAATCATAAAATGACATCGTATCCAAACCATGAACAGATTGGAGTAATTGCGCGTATTTACGCATATGTGGTGCAAGATGTTCAGTAATCAAATCAATTTGACGATCATACATATCTCGTGATACTTCTTGATCGAAGAGCAGATAATCGATGACTGAATCGAATCCCTTAAGGGTTGCAAGTGCTTTTTCCTTAAGAACTTGGGTTTGATACACTTCTGCGAAGGTATGTTGGTACTCCGCAAGTTTTCCATAGAACTCTTCAAATGCCTTATGACGTACATCGTGGTCAATTTCATATTCCCACTCGCCTTCAAAAAGGACAAAACTGTTTGGGTATGATTTGCCATTGACTTCAAAATCATCAAAACTCATATCTTGAAGTTTACCACGATTATAGATGCTGTAAGGAGCATCCAATGCGGCATTTAATGCGGTAACAGCGGCTTCTACCTCAGGTGAAAGCGCATGTGGTTTTTCACGAAGAATTTGTTTTAAGAACCCTTTACTAAAATCGTTGAGTTGTACTGCATTTTCGAGTGTCTCACTGTCGTTTCCCGAAATTTCAGATGTAAAGAACGCTAACTTATTTGAAATTTCAGTAGTACGAATTGCATAAAGACCATAACGTTGAATTGTTTCTTCATTGGATTGATCCGCAGAAGCACTGAGGCTGTTGTAAGTGCCAAGGTGCACCATTTTCTCATACATTGGTGCATAGACACCCAATGCTTCAACAATATTCTCAGGTGTGTTTAATTGCCCTTTATAAGTTGAGACAAATGTATCCACTTCTTTCTCAAGTGAATCAAATGTTCGATTGTAGTCATCTTCAGTTTTAAAAAGACCCCGTAAATCCCATGTATGTTCAGGATTCACATCACTACGGTGTACTAATTTTTGTGCCATAAAAAACCTCCTAATTTTGACTATTATATCAAAATTCGACGGAAATAAGAAAAAAGATGAGTGAAATCCTCATCCTTTTGGTATATAATTCATCACTTTATGATTTCGGTACAGTTCAAAAATAGACTTACGCGTGTTTGTGGCTTCACGAATGTCAGAACCCTTATCAATGAGTAATCCGAACACACGACGAATATCTTCTTCAAATTCATAATCAACAATTCCCAAATCAATATTAATCACATCCAAAACAGCTCGCATAAGAGGCGTATTTCCAAATGAATCTTGACCATGGATATCGGCGCCTTCATCAAGCAAGAGTTTAAGACAAGCAAGATGCTTGTCGAAAAGAACCCCATCGTTTTTAGGGCCATCTCGTTGAGGTCGGGGATAACGTGAATGATTCAAGGCTTCACTAATGGCAACGTGTAAAATGGGTTGTTGCCAATGTTCGAGTTCACCTTGAACCATAAAGTTAACATTATCCTTTGTTTCAATAATTAACTGAGCAATTTCAAGACGACTGTTTTGAATTGCTTCTTGTAGTGGGGATTGCAAACGATCACCTGAAGGGTGAGATACGACGTGTGGGTCGTTGATAAGGATTGTCTGAACTGAATCAATGTCATTATGATGAATTGCTTCGATCAATTCATTCAAAATATCAATCCTTTCTGCTTTAATCATAGCACACTTCTAGGTTTAAACCAAAAAACACCCTCCACGATGGAAGGTGTTGGTTTGTATTTAGTTGTTTTTATTATTGGTGTAATCGATATACATTAGCGCTAGTTTATGGATGATGATTACAATTGGAATGGCAACAATTAGCAAGATTGCTGTAAACTGTGCATGTTCTGGACTGAGTGGCTGTAGTTCCAAGAGCGGCCAGAAGAGTTTGGTTGCAAGCCCAAAACCAATGACATTGATAATAAGAACGATGGTTCGGTATAGGTTGAGTGGCTTATAGATACGGTAGATCATACCAATGGAGACATAACCGTTAATAAAGTACATCATCGTTTGAACAACTTCTGTTGTTAATCCAAAGTGAGTTCCCCAAATATTGAGGAAGAGCCATAAAAGGATAATGGTCATTGCATTTGGGAATGCATGACGTAAGACATGATTGAGGATTCGTTCTTTAGGGCGTTCATAACTTGGCTGAAACAACAACATAAACGAAGGGAATCCATCAATAAACATATTGGTTAAAGTAATTTGGAACGGAATAAACGGAAAGGGAACATTCATAACAACTGCGGTAATCGCAATAAATATGGTTAGAATTGTCCGTAGGTAATACATGGACGCGGAACGGGTGATGTTATTGATCACCATACGTCCTTCCTTCACAACATCTACAAGTGTGGAAAGTTGTCCGTCCATTACAACGATTTGTGAGATATGCAAGGCTGCATCGCTACCTTCTCCCATAGCGATCGAACAATCAGAGTTCTTAAGTGCAAGAACATCGTTAATACCATCACCAGTCATCGCAACTTTCTCCCCATGTTCTTGAAGAATCCGTACAAAATCCAGTTTTTGATTTGGCGTTGCTCGACCAATAACATTGCAATTAAGAATGGCCTCCGTTAAGTCTTCCTCAGTTTTAAGAGATTGTGCGTCCACCACAGTTTGATAGTTTTCGATGCCCGCTTTGCGAGCAATCGCGGCAACGGTTTCTACGTTATCACCTGAGATAACTTTCGCTGTAACATCATTTTCACGGAAGAACTGGATGGCATCGTAAGCGTCATCACGAATTGGATCTTCTAAAGCAATGTAAGCGAGCGGTAAGATTCCCTTAAGCGAACTGTCTTTATGAATGGGTGAAAGCGATTCACAAATCAAGAGAATGCGCGCACCATCCCGTCGCAAGGACTCTACTTTTTCGGGAATCCGTGTTCCTGGTAGTAAAATATCAGGAGCACCAACTAAGACTGCATGATTGTTTGAGAAATTCATCCCTGCCCACTTGCGCGCTGATGAGAACGGGATTTGCTCTACCGCTTGAAGCTGTGTCGGAATGACTTCAAAATAATCCTTAATTGCTGCAGATGTAGCATTATTATCGTTTGAATTTTCAATATATGAACTCATGTATTCATAAAGGATTTCATCAAGAGTTTCTACATGAATTACTTTCATTACGCCATGAGTTAAAGTTCCTGTTTTATCCAAACATAAGACACTGGATTGCGACAACGTTTCAATTGCGTATAAATCTTGTACAAGAGTTTTCTTAGAACCAAGTTTTAAGACGGCTCCAATAAGGACTAAGGTAGTGAGTAGAACTAAACCTTGTGGTAGCATGCCTAAGAGGGCCGTTGCGGTATTAACGATAACTGAATCAAAAGCTTGTCCTCGAAGTATAAGCCCTTGGTATAGTAAAATGGCACCAATGGGAATGATAAAGAAACTTGTAATTTTTGTAACAGTTTTAAATGTTTTGAGAAGTTCTGACGAAATGACACGATTTGTTTTGACCGCAGAAGTTACTTTGATTGCATAGTTATCTTTTCCAACATGGATAATCTCTGCATAACATGCACCACTAACAATAAAACTTCCCGATAGAATTTCCGCATCAATTGATTTATCTACTGGATCAACCTCGCCAGTAAGAAGGGATTCATTGACTTCCACTGCTCCATCCACAATTCGTGCATCAGCACTAATTTGATTTCCAGCTTCATAATAGACTAAATCACCAAGGACAATTTCTTCGTTATCCAGTTCAAGGCGTTTACCATCACGAATAACTGTTGTTTTTGGAGAGATAATAATATTGAGTTTACTGATTAAATTTCGTGATCGTATTTCCTGGAAAATAAACATAAATGTATTGGAAATAATAACACCCATAAAAAATAAACTCGTCCATGCTTTTACATATACAAGTGCGGATGCGATAATAATGTTATATAAGTTAAAAAGCGTAAATACATTACTTAAAATGATTTGCGCATTTGTTTTAATTTCGGGTTTGGGAAGGCGGTTAATCTTACCTTCCAGAGTTAGTTGTTTTACTTGCTGTGTCGTTAGACCTTTTTTATTTTGCATAGCGATACTCCGTAATCTATTTATAACTATAAATTTATTCGAAAGAAAAATCAACACTATACTAGTGTTATAGTACAAAGTATACATCATAATTTTGAACTTATGACGAAAGTTACAATTTTGTTACATAACCGGGATATTTTGATACACTAGTATAAGAGATATGGAGGGGATAAAAGATGAAAAAAATCGCAATTATTGGTGGTGGCATTGTAGGTTCTACAGCTGCCTATTATTTAAGTAAACATGGAAACCACGTTACCCTATATGATGACCCAACGGGCCAAGCAACCAAAGCAGCAGTAGGGATTATTTGTCCTTGGGTTAGCCAACGTCGCAACCAGGAATGGTATCAACTTGCACGTGAAGGGGCAGCATTCTATCAAAGATTAAATAAAGACCTCAATGATACATCCTATTATCGTCAAAGTGGCGCACTTATAACACATGATAAATTATTAGATAAGCTCTATAACATTGCATTACAACGTCGCATCGACGCACCTGAGATGGGGGAAGTGGAAATTTTAGAAGGCGAAGCACTGCAAGAAAAGTTACCGCCCTTTATTCAATGTGATCGAGCACTTTATGTTTCAGGTGGAGCACAGGTCGATGGCTTAAAACTGATCGAGACATTACAGAAAGAAGCTGAGAGTTTAACGGTAATCAATAAACGCGTCTATTGGTCACGTCAAGAAGATCGACTTATCGTTGATGGTCAAACTTATGATGCAGTTATCCTTGCTTGTGGGGCTTGGTTACAAGAACAATTTCCAAATAAGGAACTCAGTGTGAAACCGCAAAAAGGACAACTTATAGAATTCAAGAATATCCTCGAACCCAATCATAACTATCCCGTATTTATGCCACAGGGAGAAATTGACTTTCTTTATGGAAATCAAGGACAATTAGTCATTGGTGCAACCCATGAAAATGAAAAAGGATTTAATCTAGATATTGATCCGAATTCAAGTGAATATCTCAAAAATGAGGCGAAGAAACACTTTCCAGAAATAGATAGACTTGAAATTGATCACGTACGCGTAGGAACACGCGCAGTGAGTTCGGATTTTAGTCCTTTCTACGGGGAAGTAGAGGGTGAACCGGGTGTATATCAAGCAAGTGGATTGGGGTCATCAGGACTGACTACTGGGGTTGCTATAGGTTTTAAAATTGCACAAAGTATTATTAAAAGTGATAAACTATAAATAAATATGGGGGAATAAATATATGGAACTAGCAGTATTACTCAAAGGTAGTTTAGAAACATCATATTTAGATAACACGCTCTTATCAAATGAAAAACTACTAACAAACTTACTAATAAATGATTATAGACGTGGTGAAAAAGTTTTAACGTCAATTCAAAAAGAACTTTTAAGTTGCAATGAATTTAAGATAACCGTTGCATTTGTAACTGAAGGGGGTTTAAGCATCCTTGCTAATCAAATGTTGCATTGCATAGAACATAATATTAAAGGAAAAATAATAACCTCATCCTATCTGTTTTTTAATAATCCACGTGTTTTTAGAAAACTACTTTCATATCCGAATCTAGAAGTTCGGGTACATGAGCATAAACCCCTCCATTCAAAAGGTTATATTTTCCATCATGAAGGATATTCTAATCTAATTGTAGGGAGTTCAAACCTAACGCAAGGTGCATTAACAACAAATAACGAGTGGAATATCAAGTTGAGTTCACTTGAAGATGGAAAAATATATAGGGATTCTATTGATGAATTTGATTACTTATGGAATAATTCTACGCATCTATCCAACACATGGATCGACGCATATGAGAAAAAGTACTATGTGCATCAACAGATTAAAGAGCAAATAGAAGATCTAAATCAATTATCTGAGACAATAAAGCCAAATCAGATGCAAAGTGAAGCGTTAGAAAATCTTCGACAGTTAAGAATATCTGGTGCATCTAGAGCACTTGTGATTTCAGCTACTGGTACGGGAAAAACATTTTTGGCGGCTTTTGACGTTAAAGCAATGAAACCTAAGAGAATGTTGTTTATCATTCACAGAGAACAAGTAGCAAGAGATGCTATGGATACATTTAAATCGATCATTGATAATAGAACGATGGGTTTATATACCGGAAATTATAAGGACGATCAGTTTGATTATTTGTTTACGACCATTCAGACGATTTCAAAACCACAAACACTCAAGAATTTTAAGGTAGATGATTTCGACTATATTGTCATTGATGAAGCGCATCGTTCCGCAGCGAATACGTATATCAATGTTATGGAATACTTTAAACCTAAGTTTATTTTAGGAATGACCGCAACGCCAGAGCGAGGTGATTCTTTAAATATTTTTGAGTTGTTTGACTATAATATTGCATATGAAATACGTCTTCAAAAGGCTCTCGAAGAGAATATGTTAGTGCCATTCCATTATTTTGGTATTACAGATTTGAAAATCGATGGAGAAATTATTAATGATCATAGCCAGTTTGGGCAATTGGTTTCAGATGACCGTATCGAGCATATTTTAAAGTATACAAAGTACTATGGACATTGTGGTAATAAACTTAAAGGACTGATGTTTTGTAGCACAAATGATGAGGCATCTGAATTGTCAAAAAAATTGAATACGCGGGGACTCAGAACTATTTCACTTTCTGGAAAAAATTCCCAACAAGAGCGAGAAAATGCGATCATACGTCTCACTTCTGATGATGGCGATCTAGATTATATTTTAACGGTAGATATTTTTAACGAGGGAATTGATATTCCGGAGATCAATCAGATCGTAATGCTTCGTTCGACGGAGTCAGCGATTGTATTTATACAACAACTTGGTCGAGGTCTTCGATTATCAAAAAATAAAGACTATGTTGTTGTAATTGATTTTATCGGTAATTATTCTAATAACTATATGATTCCGATAGCGTTATCAGGAAATCAAAGCTATTCTAAGGATGAAATTAAGAAGTATCTAATTGGTGGAAAGAGCACGATTCCAGGCAGTTCAACAGTCGAATTTGATAAAACTGCATTGACCCAAATCTATAAAACAATTGATAGTACAAACTTTTCGGCGACGAAGCATTTGCGGTTAGAATATAATAACTTAAAGTATAGACTCGGTAGAGTTCCGGCACTACAAGAATTTATTACTGAAAAATCGATAGATCCTCAATTATTTATTAAATCGTCTCTATATGGAAACTATTACACGTTCCTTAAGAAAATTGATAAGACATACGAAGGAATACTTTCCGATTATGAAATTGGAATCTTAACCATGTTATCAAAGGAAATATCATCTGGAAAAAGAGATACTGAATTAAGAGTTCTCGAGAAAATATTAAATAAGGGAACCATAAATGACAAGATGGTTCGAGATGTTTGCAGGAGTGAACTTGAGTATGATTCTACGATAAATATGTTGCAGTTAGGTTTTGTGAAGTCTGATCTATTTATGAAGTATGGTGCCAAGCCAATCATTATTGAAAAAAACAATAATTGGTCTTTGAATGCTGAATTAAGATCCTCAGAAAATCTGGGTACCCTATTTTTTCACTTAAGAGGGATTATCGATTTGGGTTTAGTTAATTATCGTGAAAAATATATAGAAAGAAATATTGAATCCGGTATGGTTTTATATGAACGATATACACGTAAAGACATGTGTTGGTTATTTAATTGGAAAAAGGATTCATCTGCTGCGGTTTATGGGTATATGGTGAAGAACAATACAATTCCAATTTTTGTTACTTATCATAAAGACAATAAAATTGATGAATCGATTCGTTATGACGACAAATTCATTGATCAAAATACATTTAGTTGGATGAGCAGAAACAATGTCAGAATTACTGGACCGGAAATTGAAGCGATAAAAAATTTCAAAAAAAATAATACACTTATCTCATTATTCGTAAAAAAAGAAGATTCCGAGCAGGGACAATTTTTCTATTTAGGCGAAATGGAACCGATAAAAATTTCAGAAACTACCATAACA
Source organism: Erysipelothrix sp. strain 2 (EsS2-6-Brazil) (assembly GCF_016617625.1). Classification (NCBI taxonomy): domain Bacteria; kingdom Bacillati; phylum Bacillota; class Erysipelotrichia; order Erysipelotrichales; family Erysipelotrichaceae; genus Erysipelothrix; species Erysipelothrix sp. strain 2 (EsS2-6-Brazil). The sequence goes on along the minus strand of NZ_SBAR01000020.1, from coordinate 2,907 downwards.
GCCAAAAATAAAGTGTTACCGATCGTAAATGTTATTTTTAAGATGAAAAAGAGCGTTAGACAAGATATTTACTCTTATATTACAGATTTTTAAGCGAAAAAAAACGGAACAATAATTCCGTCTTTTTTTATCGTTTAAATACCACCTTATTCGCTACTTGCACAAAGATTGTTTCCGCAATCTCAGATTGTCCATCCCACATGACAGTGATGATATTTTCGGTGTTGTCAGGGGCTGTTTGGCTAAAGGTCCACTGTGTGTCGCTGTCCTTGTAGATTTTAATTTGTTCATCTTGATTTACGGAGTATCCATAATCGGAAAATTTACCGGTAACGTAGGTAACGATAAATGGATGGTTAATTGATGATTTGTCCGTGATGAGTGTGGGTGTTTGGTGGGTAGCCTGGCATCCAATTAAAACTGCAAACAATAAGAACAGGAGTGTGATTTGATTGCCTTTCCTCATAGATCTCATCCTTTCTTGAGAAAGAATACCATACCAATATGAAAATTAAATATGGGGGTTATGAAATCTGTGTGTTCAAATTTGGTGGAAATTGTGAGCATAAAACTTTTATGAAAATTAGATAAAATAAAGGTGAATATGGACTATATATTCGGCGATTTGTGTTTCTTTACACGCAACATGATATAATACTATAAATGAATAGGGGGTTCTTGTATGATACGTATTGTCCTATGTGACGATGATAATGCTATTATCGAAAAGTATCGTTACTTAATTAAGCGTTACGCAATGTCACGAGGGGTTGAGGTGGAGTTGAGCTCGTTTTCTCGTGGTGAAGATTTAATTTTTGAATTAACGGATCATTATGAAGAACCAGATATAATCTTTCTGGATGTTTTTATGGATGAACTGAATGGTGTAGAGGTTGCGAAGCAAATCCGTGCGATGGGTTATAATTCGCAAATTATTTTTCTAACCTCGTCATCTGATTTTGTTTTTGATGCCTTTGATGTGGGCTCATTCAATTATCTCATAAAGCAGGATACCGATGATACTCGTTTTCGTACCGTATTAGGACAAGCTTTGACACAGATTGATAAACGGTCGGGAGATTTTTTTGATTGTAATTTTGGGGCGGAGTCTCGTCGCATTCCCTTTAAAGATATTTCTCACTTTGAAATATATCGTCGTGTGATGCGTGTCCATTTCAACAAAGATGAATATTTTGATTTTTATGAAACGATGGATCGACTCACTACACGTTTGGCGAATCGAAATTTTGTTCGGGTTCATCGTTCGTACCTGGTTAATTTAAACCATATCGTGCTCTTTAAAAATCAATCGTTACGTCTTGAAAATGGTGAAGAGTTGCCGATTGGAAAAGCTTACCAAAGTGATGTGAAGCAGAGTTTTAATGACTTTGTAGAGAAAAACTGGGATTAGCGCATGATGTACCTGATACTCGCAATTACCTCTACGATTACCTACTATTTCTACACCTATCTGTCTGTATACTTTCTAAAAGATCATGCAGAAATGCGATCTTACGGAAATATCTCACTCGGTATTTGTATGGTAATGAGTTCTATGTTGGTTTTGTTTTCACGACAATTTGTTTTTGAAACTTATATTAGCTATCTCTTTATGCTTTTAGTTATGTTTATTAGTTTTAAGATTATATATAAAATATCAAGCACGTTGGCTGCATATGCGACGGTGCGTCATGTCTTTTACTTCTATACTGTACGTGGTTTTGTATTTGGGATGTATTCACTTCTATCTGGAATCCCAATTCGTCTTATTGCATCGGGATCGATGAGTGATATGATCAGTTTTCAAACCACATGTATTTTTGTCATTATTTTGTTTCTTATGCTCCAACGCTATTCTGTTACGACAGCGCGAATTCAAGCGTTGTTTCGCAATACGGATCAGGTTTTATTTGTGACCGTGACAAAGTTATCTTTGGGATTTTATTTGACCATTGTCGGGTTTGGAAGTCGCTATACTGCCAATGATCAATGGTTTACGTTGATGTATCTTTTTACATGTGTTGTGGTTATGGGGGTTGCGGCAATTGTTGTGGCGAACTCCGTACGATCATGTGAAGCCTTGGAATACGAAAAGCAAACCGTAGCCCTACAAAAACAATTGGATATGCAAGTAAAGCATTATAAGTCGTATCAAGTGTATACGCAGTCTTTTCGAGAGTTTCGTCACGATTATAAAAATACCTTATCCACCATTAATGCGTTGTTGAGGAAAAATGATTATGAGACGGCGATTCATATTTTGGATGAGATGGGTGTACAAATGTCAGATGGCTTAACTACGCATCCAACATATTCAAACGATAGTTTGTTGGATGCGATTATGCAGGAGTTCGCGAATACGTGTAATAATGAAGGCATAACCTTTGAGTGTATGCTTTATTGGGATCAAACGGTTGCGTTAACAGAACTCGAGGTCGTTCGTATCTTTACAAATCTGCTTAAAAATGCGCATGAGGCGACGCTTATGCTTCCTGAAGAACAACGGTTTATCAAGGTTAAATCGAAGCTTCGGGATAATTGGATCGATGTGATGATTTCAAATCGTTTTGATGGCAATTATCACGAGAATCTGGAGAGCACAAAAACCACGGATAAAGGTTCTCGTGGTCTTGGATTTAAGATTGTTCGTAAAACCATTGAACAACTTGGTGGGGTAGCCAATTGGTCGGTCGATGGCGATGTTTTTAAAGTTGTAATGAATTTTCCTCGCGATCATACAACAGAAGCATAAAAAGAAAACACTTCCTTGGAAGGAAGTGTTTTCCTAAATTCAAATCTCAACCGCACCACCCAAGGTGCGGTTGTTTTTGTATAATAAAAGGAGCCCACCCGACTAAAAGGAGCTCCCATATGAAGTATAAACAATTAGATAAAAAAATGAAAGAC
>NZ_SBAR01000019.1:0-19765 GCF_016617625.1 Erysipelothrix sp. strain 2 (EsS2-6-Brazil) | reverse complement strand
CATTTATTATTTAATCCGCCTTTGGGTCTTCCCATCATTAATACCTCCGTTTTATCTCTGATTTTATTATTACACAAAAAAAGTAGACAAGTCTTTTTTACTTGTCTACTTTTAGTTTACTACTCCATGTGATAGGGGTCTTTCTTTTTTTATTTCTACTCATTAAGTAGATTCATTTAAATTTGGCGGAGAACATGAGATTCGAACTCACGGAAGCTTTCACTTCGCCACCTTTCCAAGATGGTGCCTTAAGCCACTCGGCCAATTCTCCAGTGCTTACTTATTATACATAATAATTAAACAGAAAACAATGTATAATATACAAAAAGGAGGCTTTCTTTGTGCTACTTATCAATCGAATCAAAAACAGTACGCAACTTTCCGATACAGAATCGAAAATTGCGCAGTATATCCTTGAAAATCCGCAACAGGTAACCCAGCTTACAATCCACGAGTTATCAGAAATCACATTCGCAAGCGCATCAACCATTACTCGTTTTTGTCGTAAAATGAAAACAGAGGGGTTTAGTGATTTTAAAGTTAAACTCGCGAGCGAATTAAGTTCGTTTTCAATTACAGAAACACGCATTCGCGACGATGTCCCCTTTCAAAACAATCAATCAAGTGCAGAAATTGTTCAATCTATTTTATCCCTTAATTACCAATCTATGAATGACACCTATAATCATATTGATCTTACACAACTTGAACGTATTGCACATCGCATCTACAACGCACCACACATCTATCTCTATGGGTCGGGACAATCGTTAATTCTCGCACAGGATTTCCAATATAAATTATTCCGTATTGAACTTGATTGCAATCTCGAAACATCTTTAGGTTTCCAATCGCTCAAGGCCCACACCCAACCGCTCGACAGTATTGCACTCATCATTTCCTATTACGGTCAAAACGAGCATAACAAAACGGTTGTCGATTCTTTAGTAGAGCGAAACATCCCTTATATTCTCATTACCGGTCCTTTAATCAACCCCTTGTGCGCATATGCCACAGAAGTTGTTCATGTCTCACCACAAGAAGAACTTGTAACCAAGATGGCCTCCTTCTCGTCGCGTACCTCGATGCAACTGGTTTTGGATTTTATTTATGCGCTAATCTTTGCAATTGATTATGAGAAAAATCAAGAGATTATTGAGAAACACCCCTGGTACATAAAAAAAGACTCCAATCACCTTTGAATGGAGTCTTTTTAAAATTTGTATTGATCCAGATATCGTTTGACACCATCTTCAGAATTCAAACCACATATCGCGTCCGCAACGTTCTTTACAGCTGGTGTAGCGTTCTCCATTGCAACACCATGACCTGCATCCTCAATCATATGCAAATCATTATTGTTATCACCAAACGTCATAATTTCTTTCGCTGTAATACCATATTTATCCATATAGTATTGGAGCCCTACCATCTTATTAATCCGTGGATCCATAAACTCAATCAACTCTTTTTGGGAGTAAAATGCAACATACCTTGGATCTGGATTCGCAAGAACATGAGCCTCAATACGTGCTAAGGTTTCTGGTTCTCCACTAAAAATAATCTTTGCATGTGAATCTAAAACCTTTGAACGGACGTCCACATATTCCAAATCAATATGGGTTCGGACTTCAATATTATAAAAATCCTCAAACTCTGTGTATAACTTGCCAGGTCCCGTTAATACCGGATTTCCTCCCATTGGCATAAAGGTATCCAAAATTTCACGAATTAAATCTCCGCTTAACGGAAATTGTTCATGAATCTCACCATCCGCAAAATCATACACAAATCCTCCGTTATCACAGATTGCGAAATCAAATAATTCTGCAATATCGGGTATACCAAAGACTGCGGAATCCATGGGTCTGCCCGTCGCAACCCCAAATTTAATCCCTTGGTGACGTAATTCAAGAATCTTTGCTCGCATTGATGGTGTTAATTCATGATTTGCGTCCAAAAGTGTCCCATCCATATCCGTCGCAATTAACTTAATCATATACTTCCTCAACTTTCATAAAAAAACAGAAGGCAATGCCTCCTGTCCATTATAGCAATTTAATTTCTAATCGGCGATGTATTTAACGCCTTGAGCTTCCAGTTCCGCAATTTTATCTGCAAACTGAGGCAGATAATCTTTATGGGCCACAAGCATTTCATGAAGCATGTCTGTCGTATAATGCCCTGCTTGAATCATCGGATTAATTGTAAATGCCTGAACCGCTTTCGCATAATTACCCGTAACTGCAGCTTCGATCACCGTTTCTTCCATTGCTTTCATCATTTGTAATTGACCGCGTGCGGAAGGAGCAAAAGAACCCCAGTTAAACGGTTCTGCACCATGCGAGGTAATTACACTGGTTACCTCCACAACACAATCATAAGGTAAATCCGTAATGGTTCCATTATTTTGAGTACTTACCGTCATCACCGTACGTAAGTCATTATGGATGGATGCGATTAATTGACATGCTGCATCAGAATAATGCGCACCGCCACGTTGTGTAAGCTCTTCAGGTTTATAATTTAAATTTGGATCTTTATATAAATCAAATAAAGCCGCTTCGGTTTGTTGAACGGTTTCAGCACGTGTCTTATGATTTGACCAATTTTCCATAAACTCTTCTGTCATATTCCGCGCAATATAATAATAGCGGTGGTAAGAACAAGGAATCATCCCTAAATCATGGAGTTGATCAAGATTATACGGTATTGGTGTGATATTTTTTACTTCTTGTACTTTTGAAAATGCACTGTTAGGATCAAACAAACGCTGAATTAATTCTTGCGTTACTTCTGTTCCATCTTTATCCCAAACACGGTGCCAGTGAAAATGATTAATCCCCGCAAATTTTTCAAACAAGACATTCGCGTCTTCATCATATCCCATCGCTTCATGATTAATTTTTGTACATCCAACCGGGATATTGCAAAGACCAATCGTACGTTTCCATCCACCCCATTTAATTGCTGCTTCCGTTATAATCCCTGCTGGATTTGTAAAGTTTATAAGCCATGCATTGGGACATAATGTTTCCATATCGTGAATAATATCAAGAATTACAGGAATGGTTCGAAATGCCTTAAATATTCCGCCTGCCCCATTTGTTTCCTGACCCAATGATCCGTATTTCCCGGGAATACGTTCATCACGTTTTCTTGCCTCAAGTTGTCCAACACGAAATTGTGTCGTCACAAAATCCGCATCTTTGAGCGCTTCACGACGGTCAAGTGTTAATTTTACTTTCCAGTCAAGACCTGCTGCCTCAACCATACGTTGAGCCATTGCGCCGACAATTTCTAATTTTTCTTTTCCCGCTTCAACATCGACCAACCACAATTCTGAGATATCGATTTGATCGGATCGTTTGATGAAACCTTCCATTAACTCCGGTGTGTAGCTGCTGCCACCACCTATCGTAACAATCTTTATTTTTTTAGTCATAGCCGCCTCCTAAGTACCCAAATTGTATCTCGACTTAAACCATCTCACAACCAACTGAATCAAAGATGATTTTCAGTTTCATTTAAGTGTTTTTTACGACGTTAAGTATGAAATTAAATTCCAAATTCTTATGGTATAATTCATTTAGGAGGGTTTTATGACAAAAATATTACTTGGAACTTATACAAAATCTGAAAGCAAAGGAATTTATGAGATCGATCTAATCAATGATCGTTTACATAATTTAACGCACATTGCGGACGTAGAAAACCCAACTTATCTTGACTACGATCCATCCACGCAAACGCTTTTTAGCGTTTATCAAAAAGAAAATCAAGCAGGAATTGCGACATGGAAGTATCTTAGCGTGAACACCGAGTTGCTTGAGTCTTTCACCGAGCCTGGACCTGCACCATGTTATGTTGCATACGATCAAAACGAAGATCAAATTTACGACGCAAATTACCATAAAGGACGTGTCAATGTTTATAAGAATCATCAAGTCTTTAAAAAAATTGAGTATAAAGACGGATCGCATGCCCATTTCGTAAACAAGAAGCCCAATACGGAATTTGTTTATGTTTGCGATCTGGGGTTGGATACAGTTCGTAAATACGAACTCATGAATGAAATCGCAACTTATAAGGCACCCGAAGGGTCTGGTCCGCGTCACCTTGCCTTTCATCCACAATTACCACTTCTCTATCTATTTTCGGAGCATACATGTCATGTTACGGTTTTAGAAGATGACGGATTTGATTTTATCGAGCACGGTGTGTTTGATGCATTGCCAGAAATTGATGCAATCCGATCTGCAGCTGCAATTCGAATCTCTAAAGACGGAAACTATCTCTATGTATCCAACCGTGGTCACGACTCCATCACAGTCTTTAAAATCAGTCAAGACGGGCTCCAGCTTGAATTCATTCAAAATATTTCAAGCTTTGGTGAACATCCTCGTGATTTTGCCCTTAGTCCAGATGATAAATACCTGGTTTGCGCAAACCGCGATACCAACAATCTCACCTTATACGCAAGAAATCACGAGACTGGCATGCTGACATTACTCCAATCAGATGTTTACGCTCCCGAATGTGTCTCAGTCCTTTTCATCTCATAATCTTTAACCTAAGACATCGTGATCATGCGATGTCTTTTCAACATACAAAAAAATCACGCGGTATAGGCGTGATTTTTAATTGTTGCTTAATTAATTATAAATTAAACCGTTCTTTCGTGAGCCGTTCTCATAAGAACATCAAGTTGTTGTTCTTTTGTAAGTTCGACAAATCGAACAGCATAACCGGATACACGAATTGTTAAGTTAGGGTATTTCAATGGATTGGCCATCGCATCTTCAAGAAGTGCATTATCAAATACGTTAACGTTTAAGTGGTAAGCTCCTTGTGCGAAGTAACCGTCCATAATACCACGTAGGTTTACGATACGTTCGTCTGAAGTTTTACCCATTGCAATTGGCGCAATTGTTTGTGTATTTGAGATACCATCAAGTGCACAGTTATAGTCTAATTTAGCTGTTGAGTTCAATGAAGCTAATAAACCATTCTTTTCTGCACCGTATGATGGGTTTGCACCAGGTGCTAAAGGAACACCTTGTCCACGTCCATCAGGTGTATTACCTGTAGCTTTACCATAAACAACATTTGATGTGATTGTAAGCAAGCTTAATGTTGGTGTTGAGTTGCGGTATGTATGGTGACGTTTGATTTGTCCCATGAAGTATTGTAATGCCCAGTTTGCAAGATCATCTGCACGGTCATCATCATTACCATATTTAGGGAAGTCTCCTTCGACTTCATAATCTACAACTAAACCTTTTTCGTCACGGATCGTCTTAACCTTAGCGTATTTGATTGCTGATAAGGAGTCAGCAACGTGTGAAATACCTGCAATACCAGTTGCAAACGTACGTTTAAGATCGGAATCCATTAATGCAAGTTGTGCTTTTTCATAAGCATATTTATCATGCATGTAGTGAATTGAGTTTAATGTATTTACGTATAATTCAGCTAACCAGTCCATCATGTCTTGGTAAGCAACTTTAACTTCATCAAAGTTTAAGTATTCTGAAGTAATTGGACGTAAACGTGGTCCAACTTGTGCTTTTGTCACTTCATCAATACCGCCGTTGATAGCGTAAAGTAAACATTTAATTAAGTTCGCACGTGCTCCAAAGAATTGCATATCTTTACCAATTACAGTAGCGGATACACAACATGCGATCGCAACGTCGTCTGAACCCCATTTTTCACGAAGTAATGTATCATTTTCAAATTGAATTGAAGATGTTTCAATAGCAATTCGTGAAGCAAATGTACGGAATCCTTCTGGTAATTCTTTACAGTAAAGAACTGTTAAGTTTGGTTCTGGTGAAGGTCCCATGTTAATGAGTGTATGAAGTAAACGGAAGTCTGTCTTTGTAACGAGCGAACGTCCATCAAATCCCATACCTGCGATTGATAATGTTGCCCAAATTGGGTATCCACTAAATAGTGCATTATATTCAGGTGTACGCGCAAATTTAACCATACGTAGTTTCATTACGAGGTGGTCAATAAGTTCTTGAGCTTCTTTTTCAGTAATCACACCATTGTCTAAATCACGTTGGATATAGATATCAAGGAATGCTGAGATACGTCCAATTGACATCGCTGCACCGTTATTTTCTTTGATTGCTGCTAAGTAACCAAAGTATAACCATTGAACTGCTTCTTTTGCATTTCCAGCAGGTTGTGAGATATCGAATCCATAAGCTGCAGCCATATCTTTAATTTCTGCTAACGCATGAATTTGATCACTAATTTCTTCACGAAGACGAATGACATCGTCAGTCATTGTTTTATAACCTGTATGTGCTAAATCATTTTTCTTTCCAGCTACAAGACGATCGATACCATAAAGAGCAATACGACGGTAATCACCAATAATACGTCCACGTCCGTAAGCATCTGGAAGACCAGTAATAATCTTATTCTTACGTGCTGCACGCATTTCTGGTGTATAAACATCAAATACCCCTTGGTTGTGTGTTTTACGCCATTTTGTAAAGATATGTACTAACTCCTCATCGGGTTCATAACCATTACTTTCAAGAGCTTTCACAGCCATTCCAATTCCACCGAAAGGAATAAATGCTTGTTTTAATGGTTCATCTGTTTGGAACCCAACAATTTGCTCTTTATCCTTATCCATGTAACCTGGACCGTGTGAACTTACAGTTGATACAATTTTTGTATCCATGTTGTAAACGCCAGCTTTTTCACGTTGTACAGCATTCATTTCTTCAAGTTGTTCCATAAGATCCAACGTATTTTGAGTTGGTCCTTCTAAGAACTCATCGTTACCAGTATACTCTGTGTAGTTATTTTTAATAAAATCACGAGTATCAATGTTTTCTTTCCAATAGCTTCCTTTGAAGCCTTTCCATTGATTATACATTAAGATACCTCCTTATTCTCGGGTTTGATTCCCAATATCTTATTTGTATTACACGCATATTATATCAAACTTAGTACAATACGTTTTATTTTTCACATCCTTTTTAGGCACGTTCTGGTATACACTTGTGCTTAATTGCTTCAAATCATACTAGTTTGCGAATTCACAGACTTTTTTCACAAAATTAATTACACCACTTGGAAATCAAAAATACTCACTTCTAAGTGAACTTCGTTCAAATGAAAACCTTTTCGAATTGTATACCCAATTCACAAACTCACTCGCACCAATTAGCACTATATTGCTCTATACTGTTCGTGTTATCGACAAGCGAGAGACGATTTAAGTATGGTTTTAATGTTATTCATTAAGAATGTATTGCTTTATCTATAGATTTAAAGATTTAAAAGCAAGATTGTTTCAATTAAAATAAAAAGACTGATATAAAATCAGTCCTTAAGTGCTTCAATCAACATTGGTAAATAAATTGGTAGATCCGGTGGACGTCTCCCAGAAACAACATGCCCATCTCGAACTGCAGGTTCATCAACCCAATGTGCACCAGCATACATTAAGTCATGCTTAATCCCAGGCGTACTGGTCACTGTTTTCCCCGTTAAGACCCCTGCTGAAGAGAGTACCCAGCCCGCATGACATATTTGTCCAATAACTTTTTTATGGGAATCCATGTACTTCACAAAGTCAAGCACAGGATCCAATCGTCTTAAATAATCTGGAGCCCATCCTCCAGGAATTACAAGCCCATCATAAGTTGTAATATCCACATCATGAAATGCTAAATCACTTACAACCGATAGCCCATATTTTCCACGATAGGTCTGCGCTGACGCTTCAGCAGCAACATCAACATGAGCACCTGCTTCACGAAGCCGAAGGATTGGATACCATAATTCTAAGTCATCAAAATCATCACTTACAAGGGTTAAAACGCGTTTTCCACTTAATTCCATGTCATCACCTCTTATATAAACCCTATCAATATCCCTTTTGAATGTATAGTTATTTGCTTAAAGATTGTAGTCTTAGAGACATCTTGTTACGATACATATATATAAGGAGGAATTTTTATGTTTTATCTTGGTTGTCATCTCTCATTTGCGAAAGGTTATGAAGCAATGGGACATGAATCACTTCGTATTGATGCCAATACGTTTCAGTTTTTCACGCGAAGTCCTCGCGGCGGAAAAGCAAAACCCCTCAATCTTGAGGATCTCGGAAAGCTTAATACGTTAATCAAAGCAAATCATTTCAAACATATCCTTGCTCATGCTCCATATACCATGAACCCATGCAGTAATAAGGATTATACGCGTGATTATGCAGAAGAACTCATGCTTGATGATTTGTCTCGTATGAGCCACATCAAGGGAAGTCTTTATAACTTCCATCCGGGAAGTCATGTCGGACAAGGCGTTGAACCCGCGATTGTTATGATTTCTGATATGTTAAATCGTGTCTTAGATCCCACTCAAGAAACCATAGTTTTACTTGAAACGATGGCGGGCAAAGGAACTGAGGTCGGACGTACGTTTGAAGAAATTGCAGCAATCATTCATAATGTAACGGTCAAAGAAAAGATTGGCGTATGTTGGGATACCTGTCATATCTATGACGCAGGGTATGATATTGTTAATGATTTAGATGGGGTTATAGAACACTTTGATAACGTTGTTGGATTGGATAAGCTTTATGCAATTCATCTCAACGACAGCAAAAATCCATTTAAATCCCACAAAGACCGTCATGAAAAAATTGGTCAAGGGTCCATCGGTTTGGAGACATTTGAGAAAATCATCAATCACCCTAAATTACGTCATCTTCCTTTTTATCTTGAAACCCCACAAGATGATAATGATGGTTATAAGGCAGAGATTGAACTTCTAAGATCTCTACGTAAATAACAACTTACCACTTATTTATGACATCTTGATCCTTTTTTATATCGAATTAACGATAATTATTTATAATAGTATCAGGAGGAACATCCGTGAAAATTAAGGTTATTATCAATCCAAAACTTGAAGACGATGTTGTTTTGGAATGTCGTGAAATGACACCGCAGATTGAGAAATTAATTAAAAATTTGGAAACACAATCGATTCACGCAAGTCACCGTGGGAAAGATATATCGATCAATCCCAATGATATATGTTTTTTTGAAACAGAGGATGATGCTGTGTACGCGCATACAGCCCGAGATTCATTTCGAACACACTATCGTTTGTATGAATTAGAATCATCTCTTCCCAGTTCATTTATGAGAGCATCAAAGTCGACCATCGTGAATTTGAATCAAATCGATTCCATCGAGCGTAATATCACCTCTTCGCGAAGTGTTCAATTTTATGGCAGTCATAAAATAACGTATGTTTCACGCATGTATTTCCAACAGATTAAAAAACGATTAAAGGAGGAAAGCATTTAATGAAGAAAAATGATTATTTTTGGGGATTTGTACTCGTATTACTTGCATTTGGGTTATTTGGCAGTGCCTTTAACCTTTATAGTTTCGGACCTAATGTCTTTAAAATTGCCTTTACAGTGGCGCTTGTTGCTTTCGCAATTTCAAACATGCCTAAATTAAATTTCTTTGGGATAATTTATCCACTTACTTTGGCACTTTGGATTAACCGTGTATATTTTAATATTCATGGGAATGGTGGCATGTTGTTTTGGGCAAGTACGTTTTTAGCAATTGGTCTTTCAGTAATTTTTAAACGACGTAAACGTCAGGTAAATTTTAAGAAGTATGAATCATACCGTGAAAGTACAACCTATGCCACGGACGAAGATGGCAATCATTATGAGTACCATACTGGGACACAACATAACCGTTCCGGTTATTGGGATGATGATCACGCCGACTTTATAAATATCGAAGCAATTTTTACCGATCGCACGCGTTATATTCGTTCAAAGAACTTTACAGGTGGATATATTGATAATACATTTGCTTCATTGTCAATCTATTTCGACCAAGCACAGTTTAATCCAGCAGGTGCACAACTTGACGTAAATTGCGCGTTTGGTCAAGTGAAATTGTTTATCCCTTATAACATTAATGTCATAAACAATATCGATAATACATTGGCAAGTGTAAACGATCCACACCGTAATACGGTCGTTGATGGTCCTACATTAACTTTAAATGGCGATGTAACACTCGGTGAAGTTAAAATTGTATACGTATAATCACTCTTTAAGCGGTTTTTAACCGCTTTTTTTATATTTTTAATCTTTTTTAATTTTTATTGAATTTGGGTATTGCTTTCTTAGAAATGGCTTGTTATAATCTATTAGCAATACAAAGTGAATACGCGGGCGTGGTGAAATTGGCAGACACACTAGACTTAGGATCTAGCGCTTCGGCATGGAGGTTCGAGTCCTCTCGCCCGCACCAATTATTAAATCACAGTCATTACTTCGGTAATGACTTTTTTATGCCGGAATGGTCTCTAATTGTTTTCAAAATAAGAATTTGTTATAGTTGGTGAAAAGGAGAGCACAATGAAACTTTCGATCAACCAACGAATCCTTAGATACCAAGAAAGCATCAATAAAAACGACATACCTTCAACGTATAAATTTCTAATTGACACAATGAGTGCGATTCAGCGCAATTTCAAACTTGATTCATTCACAGCGAAATCTGTCCTGAATGGCTATCTTGATTACACCTATTTTTATTTCGATGATAGTTTTCTTCGTTCAAAGGGTTTAAAGTTAGGCCTTATCTTAAATCATCAAGAAATGAAGTTTGAGCTTTGGCTTATGGGACGAACAAAACCGATTCAAAAAAAATATTGGGATGTCTTTAAAGCGTCCCCCTTGAATAGTTTAAAGGAGATGCCTCAGTGGTTTATTGTCTCAATCGATTTGGAGACGCATCCGAACTTCGAAGATCTTGACGCACTCACACAAAACCTTCTCCAAAAGGTTCCTCGTGCTTATGCTCTAATGCACGCTTATCTCTAAGTGAAAAACTTGATACACGATCAAGTTTTTTTATTTTGAGCCGTTTTAGAACATGGTTTTTCTTTTTTCATTACATTTACAAGCACACCCTCGCACCGGTGTACTATAATAAGCATATAGAAAGAAGGTACTTCCATGAAACAATTTATTATATCCGATGATTTTTGGTCTTTATTTCCTGACGCTTGTTTTGGGATTGTGCTCGCACACAATGTCCGAAACAAGGATATCAACCCTGAATCTATGAATGCAATTACTAAATTTCTTGAAGCGAGTCATCATGACGCTCACAAGTATCTTACCGAAGATGTTTTGAGTCAAAATGATGTCATTGCAGTTTGGCGTGATGCGTATCAAAAATTTAAAACCAAGAAAGGAGCACGTGTATCGATTGAGGCTTTATTAAAGCGTGTCTCAAAGGGAAATGGGGTTGGATCAATTAATCCCCTTGTCGATATATATAATGGAATCTCGCTGACTTATGGCCTTCCTTGCGGTGGAGAAGACATCGATACCTTTGTAGGTTCGTTACAGTTAATAAAAACTCAAGGTGATGATCACTTTATAGCACTTGGCGATTTGGAACCTGACAATACCCTCCCTGGCGAAATCGCATACGTTGATGATGTTGGTGCGGTCTGTCGTTGTTGGAATTGGCGTGATGGTCAACGAACCATGTTAACAGATGACACAACGAATGCATTCTTAATTATTGAGTGTGTCGATCCAACACGTCGTGACGATTTAGAAAAGGCTACTCAACACCTTGCAACATGTGTTGAGAAGTATCTTGACGGATCCGCTAAACATGTTATTATGGACCGGAATAATGCAATCCTAGATCTCGAATAACTAAAAGGAGAATCATAATGGCACGTCCACAAACAAAAGAAGCACTACTAGAAGCAGCAAACCTAAATTTCAATAAACTCATGAGCTATATTGATGCCTTAAGCGAGCAAGAACGCCATGCGACATTTGTACTTGAGGATCGAGATCGAAATTTACGCGATGTTTTATGTCATCTTATTGAATGGCATAAGATGCTCGCTGGATGGTACCAGGTTGGTGTCGTTGAAAACGGAATGCCAGATATCCCTGCAAAAGGATATACATGGAAAACGACCCCTGAACTCAATCAAAAAATTTGGGAAGCATATCAAAACACATCTTTGGAAGCGGCGCTTCAAGAACTCAAAAAAACACACACAGAAATTGTAGCGTTAATTCCTCAACATTCCCAAGAATCCCTGTTTGATCGTAAGGTTTATCCTTTCACCAAAACAACAACATTAGGTGCCTATTTTATTAGTGGCACTTCATCCCACTATGACTGGGCTCTAAAAAAATTGAGAAAGCATTATAAGGCGTTGAAGCGTGATATAATAGATTAAAAGGAAGTGATACCATGAGTATTGAGGATTGGTTTAATTTTCGTCCTAAAGAAGTCCTCGAACACGATCGCGCAAACTATCAAAAGAAAATCTTTCCACGAGGCGATCAACAGAAAGCGATGATTCAAACGGTTTTACTCGAATTGTTTCCAAAACGAGATCAGATGGAATTGCTCTACCATTATATTGTTTGCAAAGAGATAATAATGAATGATGCATTGGATCCCTTTGATCAAATTCATAGAATTGAAAAAGCACTGAAACGGATCCGTCCAAAATTAGATTTTACTGAAACAGAGACGTTATCCAATCTCCTTTATATCGATGCGAATGAATTCGATATAATTGATGCACAAAAACTACTTAAACGTGTTAAACATAAAGCCATCGTATGATGGCTTTTTTATTGAATCTATCGCAATTTTTGCCCTTTTAGTACCCACTTCTTGTGCGATTGAACGCGTAATCTTGTAAGTATTTCGTTCCTTAATTATGATGTGTATCGTTACTAAAGGAGATTTATTGTGTCTAATCATTTAAATTTAAATCGTGTCGATGGCGATCTTTATATTGGTAAAGGTGCCGGAAAAGAAATTATGGCCCGATTTAATCAAAGCAAACATACAATTAAAATTGTATCCCCTTATGTTAATAAGGAATATGTCGAGAAGTTGATTCAGCAACATCAATCAGGTATTACAACAGGTTTAGTATTTACCTGGGATTATAAACAAGGTCAAAAAGCAAATCAAGAATTAGCGCGTTCCCTCTTTACTCAAACGCGTACTCAAAGTGATGATGCACTTCGAAAAAAACGGATGGGTCGTTTGATTGCTCTTGGCTGGTGTTTTGTTAATTTCATCATTTTGGCTCATGCCATTACGCTTAAAGGTAGTGTCGGTTTTTGGTTTGAAATCAGTGTAGTTATCTTGCTATTTGCTGCAAATTTCAAATACTTTGATCGAGTTCATAAAACCCCTATTTATAGTTATGGTTACGAACCTAAAATGCCCATCGCAATTTGGAAAACAAATCGTTATCAAAAACTTCATACGAAGCTGTATCTTGTGGATGATATCGCATTTATCGGTTCGTTGAACTTTACAAAAAATGGATTTTATACAAATTATGAATCCTGCATGAGCATTCATCAAAAAAATGAGGTAGACGATTTACATCGGTATATTGATTCCCTCTTAAACGACAAAGAATATCAACAGTTTTATTTTAATGAGATTGGAAAACAATATTTTGAAGAACCTGCATATTAAAAAAGTCCGAATACGGACTTTTTTAATATGCATTCGTTTGAATGATTTTCGCGGGATTTCCCGCAATGACGACATTATCACCAAAACTTTGTGTCACGACTGAACCCGCACCAACCACGACATTATTTCCCAATGAAACACCAGGTAAAATCACACAACTCCCGCCCAACCAGACATTATTTCCAATTGTTACCGGTTTTCCATACTCCCACCCAGAATTACGCTGTGTAGGATCGATTGGATGTGTTGCAGTATAAATCTGTACGTTTGGTCCGCACATACAATGATCTCCAAATCGGATCTCGCAGACATCCAACATCACACAGTTATGATTCGCAAAAAAATGATTACCCAGATGGATATTTATACCATAATCGCACGCAAATCCCGGACAAATACAAAAGGTTTCCGGAGTTGTTCCTAAAATCTCACGATAGATTTCTGATCTTAGCGCTCCGCTCGGTTCCAAGTTGGCTCGAATCGTATACGTCAATGCCTTTAAATTCAGTTGCATTAAGGTTGGATCATCACTTCGATACATCTCCCCGCGAATCATTTTCTCAAACATTTCCATGGTTTTGTTTCGCTTCGAAATCCATGAGTTCTTTATAGATTAATTCTACATCATGACGATAAGGGTAATGTTTGGTATCCTTTAAAAATGTAGCAAGGATATGAGCACCACGTTCTGGGTTTTTATCAACCACAACCGCTTTTAAATACTCAAACTTAAGACAATCCGGATTGCCCTTTATTTTCTTTACAATTGTATTCATCATGGGGGTCGGTTCGACGATTTCTCCTTCCAACATCAAACACGAAGCATGATCAATCTCAACCAAAACTTTTTGAAGTGGAATCATATTCATTTCTTGAAGAGCTTCATATGCCGCAATACGTTCACGATTTGATGATAGCGATTCGATATAAATAAGCTGTGCTGTGAGTCCAATCGGATTGTCGCAATCACGAAGTGGAATTGATTGAAGGAAATGAGGATCAAGTTCATCATACCCTTTTCCAAGTGCCTTCATGCCAATAACATAGAGTTGTAACCAGAAATAAGGACGCAATTCTGGTCGATGTCTCAATAATGAAGCATTATAACCATCGTTGGGTGTATCTTCCATGATGAGTCCATTAACCAGAATTGCGAAAATCCCAAGTAAGATGAGTAATGTTAGGAATATTTGCATATAGGGCCCAACGGGCACAGCCAAGAGTACACCTAAGGACACTAAAGCAATCACTCCATTGGTAATAATTCCGCCTAGATTATAAAGTTGCGTTGGAAATGGTTCATTCATCGTTTTGGGTGGCATCATTAAACATTGCCCTGCTGTTCCTGGAATATTTAACGACTTTAATTGATAACCCTGATCCGTTTTAATCAAAGTAATGGAAAAAAAACGGATCAAGATAAATTGATAACCGGTGATGCGTCCAAAAATAAGATGACCGGTTTCATGCATCACAATATGAATGACAAAACTGAGTATGATAAACCCCATTGAAGCGAGAAAAATATTAAGGGGCCCCATACTGTAAGTAAAAGATAATTTTTGGGCCATATGACCCCCTGCAAATCCTAAAAATGCACAAAGAAAAACTAACGTTGCTTTCATTAATTTATTTTTCATAGAATCCTCTTTTCATGTTTATTAGACCATAAAAAAACCACTCATGCAAGAGTGGTTAATCCTAGAAGATCCGATTTAATTCGTTTTGAAGTTTTGCTTGTTCACGAACATATTCATCGAGCTTCGCTTCATTTTCTTCATAGTTGTTTTTAAGACCCGCAATTTCTTCTTGTAACGTTTCAGAATCATTGGTTTGTGCTTGTCCCTCTAGACTCGCAATCTTAATTTTAATTTTTTCGTTGAGTTCTTCTAAAGCATCACAACGTACATCAAGAAGTTCAAGTTCTTCTTCAATTTCATGACGACGGGATTCTTGTTGATTAAAATCGCGATTTTTTATGCGTGCATAGAAATCGTCTTGAATGCTTCTAAAGGTATCCCATAGTTTTGGCTCATGATCACGTCCACTATGACCTGCCTCTTTCCATTCATTAAACAACGCTTCCATATTTTCGCGTGTCGTTGCATCATTGAATGATTCCACGAGCGCTTTTGCCTTTCCAATAATCACTTCTTTTTTCTCACGAGCACTATCTTGTTCTGCACGCAATCCGTCAAAGAATTCACGTTGCTTTTGATAGAAACTTTGACGATGACCATTAAACACTTCCCATAGACGGTCTTCATGTTCACGTCCCGCAAAGCCAGCTTCTTTCCAACGTGTCATTAAGTCACGCATTGCATCGGATGTTTCTTTCCATTCCGTTGAATCTTTAATGGCTTCGACTTCTTCAATTAAGGCTTCTTTCAATGCTTTCGCATCTTTACGAAGCAATGTCATCTCTTCGAAATGAGCACTGCGAGCATCAAAGAACTCATCATTAATTGCACGGAATTTTTCCCAAAGTTCTTGATCAACATCTTGACCTGCAAACCCTGCTTCTTTCCATTGTTTTTGAAGTTCTTGTAATTTAACTGCAGTTTTATTCCAGTCTGTAGATTTTTTTAATTGATCAGCTTGTTCAATCAAGTCTTTTTTAATTGCACGTGCACTTTCAAGTCGTTCTTGACGATGTTCGTATTGATCAAGTGCTGCTTTAAATTTTTCTTCCAAATCTTCATCGATTCCTTCTTCTGATAAAGATTCCCACTCTTTCTTGACAAACTCAATGCGTTCATCATCCCCTGTACTCATAACACTGTATACTTCTGAAATTAATTGGTTTTGTCGAGACGTTTCCACAGAAGCAAGACTTTCCCAGCCAAAATCATGTCGTGAAAATTCAGGCTCTCTTACTTCCTTTTCTACTACTTCTTCTGTCTCATTAATTTGTTTCTCGTTAATGTCGAACACCTCTTTCTTATCAATAAAAATATTTTATCATACGCAATTCATACGTAGTGTAAAACACTTCTTTTTTATCTAATAAATCATATCATTTATATGTGATTGAAACGTGAAAATCATGTGTGCAAACGCACGTTTTTCGATTTCTTACATTTATTTTGATTTATTTTTTCAGTTTATCACGCATTCCACTCTGAAAATCGCTGAAACCGTTAAATACTCCCTGTTTAAAGCCTCAATTCTTTGATTTGTGATTAATTTTTATCGCATAAATTCATGAAAATAAGTTGGTTTTTGGAAGTTGATGGCTTTAATCATAAAAATACCGACGTCTTATAGTTGTAATGAATCCTGTTTCATTTTATAATCTTACGTATAGTTAAATCTATACGAGAGGAGAAGTGTATGGTCGATACTGTTAATCTTTGGCTCCTAGTTGGAGTACTTATTATTGTTGTTGGATTTGCAATGAAAATTGATTCAATCGCTGTTGTTTTAGTCGCTGCCGTTGTTACCGCGTTAATTGGTGGTATGAACTTTGGCGAGATTTTAGAAACATTGGGTTCTAACTTTGTTAAGTCCCGTGGTTTAACAATCTTTGTCCTAACGTTACCAGTAGTTGGGGTATGTGAACGTTATGGATTAAAAGAACAAGCTGTAAAACTAATTCAAAAAATGAAAGTTCTTACAGCAGGACGTGTAATTTGGGTTTACCAACTAATTCGTCAAGCTGCCGCTGCTGGCGCATTACGTTTAGGAGGACATCCACAATTTGTCCGTCCACTCATTCATCCAATGGCTGAAGGTGCTGGAATTCAAGAAAAAGGTTCTGCACTTACGGTTGCCGAGGAAGAAGAAATTAAAGCAGGGGCTGCTGCCGCTGAAAACTATGGTAACTTCTTTGGTCAAAACTTATTTCCTTATGCAAGTGGTGTTATCTTAATTGTTGAAACACTGGTTGAACAAGGTTATGACGTAACACACCAAGGCATTGCACTTTGGAGCGTTCCAGTCTTTGTAATTGCTCTAGTACTTGGAGGCGTTCAAACAGTTCTGTTAGATCGCCGTATTAAGAAAGGGGCTAAATAATTATGACAGCAAATTTTTGGGAATTATTCTTAGAAATGTGGTATATGATTGTCGGATGTATTTTTATCGCTACAGCGATTTCAGCATACCGCAATATTGATGATAACCGTAAATACGGTGCCGCATCATTTTGGATTATTTTAGCCGTACTATTTATGTTAGGTAAATATATTCCTAATAATATTAATGGATTACTTGTCTTAGCACTTGGAGTTCTTTCATTTATGAAGACGGTTAATATTGGAGATATTGAGCAAATTTCTCAAGATTTCCGTGATGAACAATCAGATCGAATTGGATTTAAAATCTTTATTCCTTCTGTATTTATTGCAATTGGAGCATTCTTATTCTCCTTTGTATTACCCAAAATTGCGCCCGGTGTTAGTGCTGGTGTTTTAGGGTATATTGCAATTGGATTATCTGCAGCATGTGGATTAATCGCAACCTTTATTATTACAAAAACAAAACCTAAAGGGGTCGTCAATGATGCAACGCGTCTCATGCGTACAATGGGTTCATTCAGCATCTTGCCACAATTACTTTCAGCGCTTGGCGTTGTCTTCACAACTGCAGGTGTCGGAAATCTTATCGCAACACTACTTGGTAGCTTTATTCCTAATGGAAACATCTTTGCAGGTGTTGTTGCTTACTGTGTTGGTATGGCCATCTTTACTATTATTATGGGAAATGCGTTTGCGGCATTTACCGTTATTACAATTGGAATTGGGATTCCATTTGTATTTGCTCAAGGTGCAAACCCACTCATTGCAGGTGCGCTTGCAATGACAGCAGGGTTCTGTGGTACTTTACTTACACCCATGGCTGCGAACTTCAATATTGTTCCTGCTGCTTTACTTGAGACAAAATCACAATATTCTATTATTAAATATCAAGCACCTATGGCTCTTATTATGCTCGTAATCCATATCTTCTTGATGTATTTCTTAGCTTTCTAATTAATTATTGAAGGAGGACGTATCTATGAAAGTTTTAATTACAGGTTTTGATCCATTTGGTGGGGAAAAAATGAATCCTGCTTATGAAGCAGTTAAATTACTCCCTGATACAATCGAAGGGGCCGAAGTACTTAAACTCGAAGTTCCAACCGTCTTCAACAAATCGGTTGAGGTATTAGATGAAGCGATGGCTAAACATCAACCTGACATTGTCATCTGTGTTGGTCAAGCTGGAAATCGTTTTGGGGTTACACCAGAACGTGTAGCCATCAACCAAGATGATGCACGCATCAAAGACAACGAAGGGAATCAACCTATTGATGAAACAATCTTTGAGGATGGTAAAGCAGCCTATTTCGCTACCTTGCCAATCAAAGCAATGGTTGAGAATATGAAACAAGCATCAATTCCTGCAAGTGTTTCGAACACTGCGGGTACCTTTGTATGCAATCACCTGATGTACGGATTGCTTTATCTTGTTGATAAAAAATATCCTAATGTTCGTGGTGGATTTATTCATGTTCCTTTCGCAACACAACAAGTTATGGACAAGCCTACTGCACCAAGTTTAACCTTAGAACAAATCGCTAAAGGTTTAGAAGTGTGTATCGCAACAGCTGTAACCGTTAAAGAAGATCATAAGATTCAAGGTGGCGCAATCAGCTAATGAATAATCATATGTTTGTTTATGGATCTTTAATGGAAGGGTTTTTTAATTATAATAAATATGTCGATGGACATGTTGTTTCAATTGAAAAAGCATATGTTCTTGGAACCTTGTACGATATGCCTTATAAAGGATATCCCGCGCTTCTTCAAGAAGGCGACACAAAGGTTTGGGGTGAAATCATTACAGTCAAAGACCTCAGTCTTATCATCGATGATATTGATGCAATGGAAGGGTTTAATGGCCGTGATGATGATGAGTATAAGCGCATCCCCTCTACCATTACCAAAGAAAATGGTGAAACCGTAGAGCTCGGTGTTTACTTCTATAACCTTAAAGATCATGATGTTCGGTTTCATGAAGCAATTCTTCTTCCGGAAGGAAGTTGGAGAGCATTCAAAGCCTTAGAAAAATAAAACATGCCTTATCGGCATGTTTTCTTTTATCAAATCTCAACCGCACCACTTTTACTTTTATTAAAGTCTATCTCATAGGCCGTTTTGAAGTCAAATATTTTTCGCGGCATTGAGTTAATTTTGAAGCAAATATCATCAAGATAT
>NZ_SBAR01000018.1:0-21890 GCF_016617625.1 Erysipelothrix sp. strain 2 (EsS2-6-Brazil) | reverse complement strand
ATATCTTGATGATATTTGCTTCAAAATTAACTCAATGCCGCGAAAAATATTTGACTTCAAAACGGCCTATGAGATAGACTTTAATAAAAGTAAAAGTGGTGCGGTTGAGATTTGATAAAAGAAAAAGTTAGGTTTAACCCTAACTTTTTTTGGCTTCAATTTATTGAATTGGATCAGCATTAAAATAAATAGCATTTGTTTTAACGCTGTCATTGCGAGATTCAAGTAATTCTTTGACCGTTACAAATTTATAGCCTTGATCATGCAGTTTTTTTGCTGCACATTTAAAGCCTTCGTAACTGGATTCATAAATATCATGGAGTAAAATAATTGCACCATCATGTTTATATTTATCGATGGTATTACAAATCTGTTGAGAATCTCGAGATACCCAATCTTCACTGTCTACAGACCAGTTTACAAATGTTACGGGTGCTCCCTCGCGAACCGCTGCATTTGCATTTCCATAAGGTGGACGTACCATAAATGGACCTTTTAATCCTGAAGCTTTATACAGTGCATCGTCGGTATCTTTGATCTCCTTATTTACATCCTTAATATCCATTGAATTAAAATCCGGGTGTGTATAAGAGTGATTTGCAATTTGATGTCCTCGACGAACAATCTCTTTTACAACTGACGGATTTTGGTTAACCCGCTCGCCAAGCATAAAGAATGTTGCTTGACCTTCATATTTATCCATTTCATCCATAATTAACTTCGAATTACGATGATGTGGACCATCATCAAAAGTAAATGCAACCAATTTATCTTTTGGATTAATACCACGATCGAGGTAGACAGGTGGAATTTCGCCATCTGTTTTTTCATACGAACCGATCGAATGGGAGAAGTAATCTGTAATTTTAGATAGATCAAATGAAACGGGATCTTTAAATCCGTCGATTGTAAAGACTACACTTGAATCCGATAATGAAATCGACGCATTTTCGTCAAGTGATGTTGCCTTGAGATAGCTAAGTCGATCCATTTCTTTGGGTTTGGTAAGTGTTGCTCTTACATCGCTGATGAGTTTCTTTCGACCAAGATCATTAAATAAGTCAGTTGCTTTGACAAATTCTCCAGTTTCAATATCGTAGGTTCTAGAGATTTGATCTGTAATTTCGTTATTTAATAATGTTTTAATATCTACAGTTACATATTTATCATGGACTTGATAAATTGAGTAATCTTGGAATATTTCAGATTTCTTTCCATCTTTATTTGATAATCCTTTCGAACGCTCTTTGCTTTGAGCGGTAATCGCTTCAATCCAAGTGTTTACTTTTTCATTATCGAGTGTTGGATAATGTAAAACCATGACGTTATCATCGGTTGCTTCTTTGATGACTTCATGATGACCAATTTTTTTATACTCGTTTGAAACACGGGTCATGTATCTCGGATACTTTGAGAAAGGATTAAATATCAAAGTCACGATGATTGTTACAACAACGAGTAGGGCGGCGATAATTGACGCCACTGCCTTCATATTGAGTTTGCGTACCTTAATGCTTCGTTTAGCTTTCATAGACGCACCCACAAAATAAAAATGCTTTCATCCCAAATCCACCTTTCGTTAAGATTTTAACATATAAACAGTGGAAATTAATGATATTATCGGAAACTTAAGAAGAATTTAAGGAATAAAAATCGAAAATGATTTGTAATTCAAAAAAAGAGCTTCTTAACTAGATTTTAAACGCAAAAAATCGCTTAATGATTGTATAAATAGCCTTTTGATTTTATTGGGCTTATGTTAAAATTTCTCTTTAAACAAAGCTGTGTTTGAGCTGAAAATAGAGAATAGTCAATATATTAAATAATTTCGATATAGACTAGACATTATATTGGGACTGTTATATAATGTTAAGGCATTTAAAGGCGTAGTTGCATGTCTCTGGACGTACAACCGCACACTGTAAGGTTTAAGTGATTCGTCCACCTTACTTGGCGAGTCTTATGGCAAAAAATTGAAGGAGGTGTACTATGTACGCAATTATTGAAACAGGTGGAAAACAAGTTTTAGTTGAGAAGGATCAAACAATTTTTGTAGAAAAATTGGATGTTCAAGAAGGTGAAGAAGTTGTTTTTGAAACAGTTGTTGCTGTTAAAAACCGCACACTTAAAGTTGGTACTCCATACGTTAAAGGTGCTACTGTAACTGCTAAAGTTGAAAAACATGGAAAAGGTAAGAAAATTACTATCTTCAAGTATAAAGCTAAAAAAGGTTCAACACGTAAAAAACAAGGTCATCGTCAACCGTATACTAAGTTAGTTGTAACTGACATTAACGCAGGATAGTTCGATGATACATGTATCTGTTTTAATTAGTGAAGGCATCTATAAAAAAATGACCGTAACAGGTCATGCTGGTTCAGGTGAACACGGATTTGATCTTGTGTGTGCGGGAGTTAGTTCCATAATGGTTGGTGCTCTCAATGGTTTTGATTCATTGGATGATTCAGTAGAATTGGTCATGACTCAAGAACCACTAATTGAAATCGAAATTAAACATAGTAATGAACTAAATCAAAAACTATTTGAGTTTGTCTTGTTGCAACTTAAAACAATGGAACAAACTCAATCTAAATATATCGAAATAAATGAAAAGGAGGTTACTTCATGAAATTCGTATTAGATATCCAATTATTTGCTTCTAAAAAAGGTGTTGGTTCGACAAAAAACGGTCGTGACTCACATTCAAAACGTTTAGGCTCAAAACGCGCAGATGGTGAATTCTGTACAGCAGGTTCAATCTTATACCGCCAACGTGGTACAAAGATTCATCCAGGTGTTAACGTAGGCCGTGGTGGCGACGACACTTTATTCGCTAAAGTGGATGGTGTTGTTAAATTCGAACGCATTAGCAAAACTCGCAAATGTGTTTCAGTTTATCCAGTAGCTTAATCTGAAGCCCCCTTAAATAGGGGGTTTTTAATTGAAATGGAAAGGGTGATTTAATGTTTGTAGATCGCGTTAATATAAAAGTAGTAGCCGGAAACGGTGGCGATGGAATGACATCATTCCGTCGCGAAGCATTTGTTCCACTTGGTGGACCTTATGGCGGTGATGGTGGAAAAGGCGGCGATATTGTTTTTGTTGCCGATTCGAATAAATCAACATTGCTTGATTTAAGATATAATCGTGTTATCAAGGCTTCACATGGTACACCGGGTAAGAATAAAAAAATGCACGGAGCAGGCGCAGAAGATGTAGTTTTAAGAGTTCCTGTAGGCACTATGGTTATTGATAACGAAAAAGGTATTGTTATTGCTGACTTGACAGAAGTAGGTCAACGTGAGGTTGTAGCGCATGGCGGACGCGGTGGTAGAGGTAATGCTCGATTTGCAACAGCAAATAACCCTGCACCGACTTTTTCAGAAAAAGGTGAATTAGGTCAAGAACTTGATATCACAATTGAGTTGAAACTGCTGGCTGATGTAGGAATAATTGGTTATCCTTCAGTTGGGAAATCAACATTACTTTCTGTGATTTCAAGAGCCAAACCAGAAGTTGCTGATTATCATTTCACAACAATTGCGCCAAATCTTGGGATTTCAAGCAGTCCAGATGGACGTTCATTTGCGGTAGCCGATTTACCAGGTCTTATCGAAGATGCCCATCTTGGAAAAGGTCTTGGTCATGTATTCTTGAAGCACATTGAACGATGCCGTGTTTTAGTCCATGTTGTCGATATGGGTGCAGAAGATGGCCGTGATCCGATTGAAGACTATAAAGTTATTAATAATGAATTGGAAAAATACAATGAATCGTTATTGAAAAAACCGATGGTTGTGGTCGCCAATAAGATGGATTTAGATGTTGCGCCTTCAAATTTAGAGAAGTTTAAAGCAGCATATCCCGATTTAGAAATTTTTGAACTTGTAACGATGGTTGGGGAAGGGATTGATTCACTTCTTTACCGCCTTGCAGATATTCTTGACGAACATGTTGAAGAGCGCATTGAAGAACAAAGTGAGTCCGTTGTCTATAAATATGAAGCTCCAAAACGTAATTTTGATATTGAACAAATCAATCAAACAAAATGGCGTGTTACGGGTGATATTATTGATCGTCAGCTCCGTCAATATGAATTTGATACAGAAGAATCTGCCATCCAATTTGGCCTTGCTATGAAGCGTTTAGGTGTTGATCAAGCACTTCGTGATGCTGGCGTAAAAGATGGAGATATTGTAATTGTTGCAGATATTCAATTTGTTTTTGAAGAAGGTATGGTAGAATAATAATAGGTGATAATATGATTGCATTTATTTCAGGTGTTGCAGTGGATCGAGGAATCGATTATGTTGTGGTCGATAACCATGGTATTGGTTATCAAGTTTTTTGTGGGAATCCAGAAATGGTTACATTAAATGAGAGCATAATATTTCACACTTACCAGCATGTGAGAGAAGATGCAATCATTTTATATGGATTTGTCGATAAACGTGAGTTGGATATTTTTCGCCAATTAATTACGGTTAAAGGCGTCGGACCTAAAACGGGGATTACAATTTTAAGCCGTTTTAGTGGTGAGGATATCATTCGCGCGATTGACCAAGAAGATATGGCTTTCCTTAAGAAACTGCCAGGTGTGGGTCCTAAGATGGCTTCTCAAATGATGTTAGATCTTAAAGGGAAATTTGTCGCATCCGATACACCGTCAACAAAACATGTGGCAATGCCACTTGTTGATGAAGCGTTGGATGCACTGGCTGATCTTGGATTTAAAAAAGCAGAGTTAAACAATATAAAGCAGGAGTTGTCGCTTCTAAATCTTGATTCCGTTGACGAGATGATAAAAGAAGGCTTAAAACTCTTACATTCAAGAAAGAGGGGATTGTAGATGGATGAACGTCTTATGTCGGGTGAAGCAGTTTTATCCGGTCAAGATTACGAAGAAAGTTTACGTCCCCAAACACTTTCTGCTTATGTTGGTCAAGAGGGATTGAAAGAAAACTTAAAGATTTTTATCGAGGCTGCGAAGTCACGGAATGAAGCACTTGATCATCTCTTGTTTTACGGTCCTCCGGGATTGGGTAAGACTACCATAGCGCATGTTATTGCAAATGAGATGCAGACCGGCATCAAGGTTACAAGTGGACCCAGTATTGAACGAAGTGGTGACCTTGCTGCTATTTTATCAAGTTTGGAACCAGGAGATGTGCTATTTATCGATGAGATTCATCGAATGCCAAAAGCTGTCGAGGAGGTTTTATATCCAGCGATGGAAGATTTTACTTTGGATCTTGTTGTTGGTAAGGATTCATCAACAAGAAGCATTCAAATTGATTTACCACCCTTTACACTTATTGGAGCGACGACGCGAGCAGGGGATCTGTCCTCTCCATTACGTGATCGTTTCGGCATTATTTCTAAGCTCGAATATTACAGTCAAGAAGAACTTGAAACCATTGTTGCCCGAACCAGTCGAGTTTTAAATACGGTTATTGACCATGAAGGTGTCAGTGAAATTGCAAAACGTTCGCGTGGAACACCTCGAATTGCCAATCGTTTATTTCGTCGTGTTCGTGATTTTGCTCAAGTCTTAAACGATAATGTTGTTGATATTTCAATCACAAAACTTGCGCTCGATAAGTTGAAAGTTGATAATTTAGGGCTTGATGATGTCGATTTACGGTATCTGCGTGGGATTATTGAACGATTTGATGGTGGACCGGTTGGAATTGAGGCTATAGCCGCTTCAATATCCGAAGAAACAATGACGCTTGAAGATGTATATGAACCCTACTTATTACAACTGGGTTTTATAAATCGCACTCCCCGAGGTCGTGTTGTTACGACAAAAGCATATGAACATCTTAAAATTGATGTTAATCAAAGGCTATTTGAATAGAGGTAAAGTATGAAAGTTTGTATAGTTACAGGTGGTAGTGGCGGTCATATTTACCCCGCAATTACTTATGCTGATTTCATTAAGAAAAATCGAAATAGTGAAGTTGTTTTCATTGGAAATGACCATAAAATGGAATCATGGATTGTTCCAGAAGCGGGATATCCGTTTTTTGCGATTCATAACCAAGGACTACAAGGCTCTGTTTTGGATAAAATTAAAGCTGTATTTTCTCAGTTTGGTGCATATCGTTCAGCAAAAAAACATCTTAAAACAATTCAACCAGATGTTGTATTTGCTTTTGGAGGTTATGTATGTGGACCGGTTACTTTTGCGGCAAAATCCCTTAACATTCCCATTGTTTTACATGAGCAAAATGCTTATCCTGGAAAAGCAAATAAGATGATTGCTGATTCTGCGAAAGCGATTGTTACATGTTATGAGGAAGCATTTTCGGGTAGAGATCATGTATATTATCTTGGCAATCCGCGTGCTTCGCTTATTCATGAAGATATCGATAGCTCTGATGAGGTCAAACGGCTTAATTTAGATTTAAATTTAAATACAGTTCTCATGGTTATGGGGTCTCAAGGTTCGACTGCTATGAACAAGAAATTCGTGGATTTTGTAAAACAATACGATGACGCATCGACACAAGTCATCATCGTGACGGGACCTCTCCATATTGAGGAGTTCAAGAGAACAGTCGGTGAGGTTCATCAAAATATCCGACTGGAAGGGTTTGTTGATCAAAAAGCATTGCTACCAGTCATAGATTTAATTGTATGCAGATCTGGTGCATCAACGGTCGCTGAAATTGAATCATTTGGGCTTCCTTCACTACTTATTCCCAGCCCTTATGTGGCTAATAATCATCAATTCTACAATGCTAAATCGTTATTTGATAAAGGTGCATGTGATATGCTATTAGAGGAAGATATCCATGATAATATCTTAAATAAGCATGTTTTTGAACTGATTCGTAATAAACAACGATTGATTGAATTAGGACGCAATGCGCATAAACGTGCAACGCCTGATGCGGTTTCAAATATTGCTGATTTAGTTGAAAAGGTGGTGGGGGAAAATGACACGTCGCAATAATCCTGAATTAAACGATGAACGGGAACCAATTGATAAAATTAAGGCCTCGATAGACCTTAAAAAGAAGACAATTCGCCGTAATAAACGCAAACGAAGACTTATCAAATCGATCCAAATTTTAGTTGTAATTGGAGCTCTTTTAGGGATTTACTATTTTGATAAAAGTGATGCTTCACGAATTCACAACGTAAGAGTAAATGGGAATGTGATCCTCAGTGATGACGAAATCAAAGATGCGCTTAACATTCATGAAAATCAACGGATATATTTAACGTTTAGACCTTTTATAAATCAAAAAGGAAAAAAAGTTAAGGGGATTGACAATGTTGATGCTAATGTATATTATCGTCAAGGTATCGTGAATTTA
Organism: Erysipelothrix sp. strain 2 (EsS2-6-Brazil); assembly: GCF_016617625.1. Taxonomy (NCBI): domain Bacteria; kingdom Bacillati; phylum Bacillota; class Erysipelotrichia; order Erysipelotrichales; family Erysipelotrichaceae; genus Erysipelothrix; species Erysipelothrix sp. strain 2 (EsS2-6-Brazil). Next base: position 14,562 of record NZ_SBAR01000018.1, on the reverse strand, counting down.
AACGTAATTGAAAAAAAAGCTGTAGGATACACATTAGAACCAACGATACGTATTTATTTTGAAGATGGATATTATAAAGAATTCGAATCGATAGATCCTGCGACAGTTGAACGCTTGCCGTTACTTGTTGGTTTTACGGAAGAATCGATGACTGAATCTTTATTAGCAGCTTTAGCCACCATTGATGATGGCTCGATGGCTTCAGTTTCCGAAATTCATTTTGAACCAACTAAAGTTGAACCAGACTATATGAGGATTGTAATGAATAATGACTATTTTGTTTTTACAAATGTAGAAACTTTACCACAACTGAATAAATATGCTACTATTATAAGTGGGGCTGATCCGAATGCTCGTTGTATCGAGTTTATCGAGTACGGTCCAACTGAAGAAACACAGTCTGCTGTTGTAAAGGCATGTGGATCATAAAAATATAAAAATATGAAAGAGGAGGAGAAATGATGGCGATTGAAAAAACCAATGAATTTGGAAAAATCAATGTTTCAAACGAAGCAATCGCAATGCTAGCTGGCGGTGTCGTGACAGAATGTTATGGTGTTGTTGGTATGGCCTCTCAGCAAGTCTTTAAAGATGGCCTTGCAGAATTGTTAAAAGGTGAAAATTATTCCAAAGGTGTTATTGTGCGTAAAGGGGATAATGGATTTGATTTAGATTTATATATTATTGTGAGTTATAACGTTAAGATTTCAGAAGTAGTACTCGAAGTTCAAAAGAAAGCGAAATACATGTTAGAAAAAACACTTCAACAAAACTTTAATACGATTAATGTTTATGTTCAAGGTATTAAGGTTGTTCAATAATGAATACGATTAATGGCGATATCTTTTTGAAGATGCTTCAAAGTGGTGCCAACAATCTAACAAATAAGCATCATGAAATCAATGCTCTTAACGTTTTCCCAGTTCCAGATGGCGATACTGGAACTAATATGAATCTTACGTTTACAAGTGGTCTAACAGATTCTAAAAAAGCTGTTACATCTCATTTGGGTCAATTATCCAAAACATTATCTCGTGGTTTATTAATGGGCGCACGTGGAAACTCAGGTGTTATCCTTTCTCAAATCTTCCGAGGTTTTGCTCAATCCGTAGAACATTTGCAAGAAGCAAGTGTAATGGATCTCGCAGAAGCGTTCCAAAAAGGGAAAGAAGTTGCATATAAAGCAGTTATGCGTCCTGTTGAAGGAACAATTCTAACTGTTTTACGTGAAAGTTCACAAGCAACATATGAATTCGTTCTTAAAAACCCGGAAATTTCAGTTATTGAATTTTTTGAGTGTTTAGTATCCGAAGCTAATATTTCTTTAGATGGAACACCAGAACTTTTACCTGTTTTAAAAGAAGTTGGTGTTGTCGATAGTGGTGGTAAAGGTTATGTTACCGTTCTTGAAGGGTTCTTAGCTGAATTAAAAGGCAATCCTATTGAACTTGAAGAGGGTGATGAGTCCAATCATGCTGCTGCATCTGATTTCGAGCATGATGAGTTTGGTTACTGTACTGAATTTATCGTACGTCTCGATGAAGCGTCAATCAACCGTTATAATGAAGATAAATTTAGAGCGCAATTAGAAGCGCTTGGTAATTCTTTGGTTGTTGTTACAGATGAAGATTTGGTCAAAGTTCATGTTCATACATTGAAGCCAGGTAATGCTTTAAACTTAGCGCAACGTTATGGTGAATTTGTTAAACTCAAGATTGAAAATATGTCAGAACAACATAATACGATTTTGGATGCAGAATCAAATGCAACTAAAAATCAAAAACAACATAGTAAATATGCGATTGTCGCGGTTGCTGCAGGATCAGGTGTTGTTGATATGTTTAAAGAACTCCGTGCTGAATATATTATTAGCGGGGGTCAAACGATGAATCCTTCAACTGAAGACTTTGTTGCATTAATTAATAACATTGATGCAGATCACATTTTTATTTTACCGAATAACTCAAATATCATTATGGCTGCGAAACAAGCTCAAGATATTTGTGAAGATAAAGATATTCACGTTATTGAAACCAAGACAATACCTCAAGGTTTATCAGCGTGTGTTATGTTTAATCCAGATGTCGACGTTGAGGATAACTTAAGTGAAATGCTTGAAGCTGTCGCAAATACAAAGACAGGTCAAGTTACATACGCAATTAAAGATACAATGTTTGAATCCATTGAAATTAAACAAAATGATTTCATGGGTATTCTTGAAAAAGACATTGTTGTAACCAACCCAAATCGTTTAGAAACAACAAAAGCACTTTGTGCGAAGTTAATCGATGATGAGAGTGAACTTGTTACCTTAATCACGGGTGAAGATGTATCTAATGAAGAAGCGGATATGGTTGTTGATTTTATTGAATCTACCTATGACGTAGAAGTAGAATCACATCGTGGTGAACAACCTGTTTATTCATACATCATTGGAGTAGAGTAAAAGGGCTTAGCCCTTTTATTTTTATATGAAAATCACGGACAAGCAGTTAAAAATCATTGAAACTTACGGTGCGGATTCGCCCGAAAGTTTTTTAATGGTTTTTCCTTATCGATATGAGCGTCTTGAAGCGAAACCATTCGATGCCTGGCGTTCAGGGGATACCGTTGTTTTTTCGGGACGATTATTGGGTGGTTTTAAAAATTTTACATTTCGTAAGAATCAATCTGTAACAAATTTTAAAGTTGTCTATCAGGATGAAATTGTACCCGTCGCGATCTTTAATCGACGTTATCTAAACACGCGTCACTATGAACAAGGAATCGTTGTCGTGGGTGTTGTTGGGAATGATGGCAAAATTACAGCTAAAACGGTAAGTAATAAAGATATTTGTGATATTATCGGGATTAAGCCAATCTACAGTCAAAAATCTGGAATTAAGCAATATGAAATTGAACGTTTGATTGGGAAGATTATTGAAAACGTATCGTTACCCAATATCATCCCTTTTGAATTTCAGACGCGTTATAAGTTGATGGACCGTTTTGATGCAGTGAAGGCCATTCATATGCCCCAAAGCGAAGTTGAACTTCACCATGGTTTAAGAACTCTTAAATATGAAGAGTTTTTGGCATATCATTTATCCATTAGCTTAAATAACAGTGATCGCGAATATGGTATTTCAAAGGTATTTGATGAAGATCGAATTGCGGCAATGGTCAACGAGCTTCCTTTTAAGTTAACGGTCGACCAAGTTCAGTCATTAAATGATATTCTTGATGATTTAAAAGAGACTAAAAAAATGAATCGTTTGCTTCAAGGTGATGTTGGTAGTGGTAAGACAATTGTTGCATTTCTTTCTGCATTTGCGTGTTATTTAGCTGGTTATCAAGTAGCAATCATGGTACCGACGGAATTACTCTTAATGCAGCATGTGAGAGCATTTCAAAAACTTTTTCCACATGTAGACTGTGTTGTATTGTCGCAAGGGGTTGATCAGCGGGATCAAGTGCTTCAAGCAATTGCTACAGGAAAGGTTCTTGTTGTTTTTGGTACCCATGCTCTTTTCCAAAAAGATGTTATTTTTGATAATTTGGGATTCGTGATTATTGATGAGCAACACCGATTTGGTGTTGAACAACGGCGCGCACTCATTGCGAAAGGAAATCACATTGATACCTTAATGCTTTCTGCTACGCCGATTCCACGAACTTTAGCCGCAAGTCTATTTTTTGATTTAGACGTATCAACGATTTCGACTTATCCAAGTCATCGAAAGCAAATCGAAACTCATTGGATTCGTGAAAATTCCCTTCGCAGTATCATGGAACCAATTCAAAAACGATTAAACAATCACGAGCAAATCTATATCGTTTGTGCTGCGATTGATGAAGGGGAACGAGCGGGTGTTAAAAACGTTCACACATTATCGGGTAATTTAAAACCTGTGTTTGCTAATTATAACGTTGATATTGTCCATGGAAAAATGCCGAGTGACTTAAAGAATGCGAAAATGCAGGCATTTGTTTCGGGCGAGATTGACATTCTCATTAGTACAAGTGTTATCGAAGTTGGATTGGATGTTCATAATGCCAATATGATGATTATCTATAATGCTGAGCAATTTGGATTGGCGACCCTCCATCAGCTTCGGGGTCGTGTTGGCCGTGGAAAAATCCAAGGCGTATGTTATCTACTGAGTGGTAATGAAAGTGATGAAACGGCTCAACGTATGAATGCGTTGGTTTCTTCACATGATGGATTTGAACTCTCGGTGATTGATATGAGACTTAGAGGATTTGGTGATGTGCTAGGCCAACGTCAATCTGGGCTTCCAAACTTCATACTGGGTGATATCATTAAGGATGAAAATATTTTAAAACAAGCTAAGATTGATGCACTTACTATTGCTCACGATTTAAATAATAAGGATTATGCAGAAATAATTGCGGATGTCGCCCGCCGACAGTATTTTAAAACGACATAATGGTGTATAATATTATAAGGTGATAACATGACAAAATGGGATTTATTGGATTCTATGAAGATTCCATACTTTAATAAAGATTTAATTAATAATGCGTTTATTCATTCTTCATATGTAAATGAAGCAGAAGAATTATTGGAAGATAATGAGCGTCTTGAGTTTATGGGCGATGCAGTTTTACAAATTTGTGTATCAGAGCGTCTTTTTAAGCATCAAGATCATTTTAATGAAGGTGATATGACGCTTTATCGCGCAAAATTAGTTTGTGAGGATGCGCTTGCGCAGTACAGTTTAAAACTTAAACTCAATGACTATTTGATGTTGGGAATGGGTGAGGAGAAAAATGGTGGTAGGGTTCGTGTATCCATTATCGCTGACTTGTTTGAAAGTTTTATTGGTGCCCTCTATTTAGACAGTGGTATTGATAGCGTCAATCGAGTGCTTGATTCTGTAATGAATGATGCGTTTAATGAACTTGAATCGTTGAGCATTACGGATTACAAAACAAAGTTACAGGAATATATCCAATCCGATTCACGTAAGTCGGTGAGTTATGAGGTTATTAATGTTGTGGGTCCTTCCAATGCCCCTGAATTTGAAGTCGTTGTAAAGTTGGATGAACTTATTTTTGGCCAAGGAAAAGGCTTATCAAAAAAGAAAGCAGAACAGATGGCTGCAAAGGATGCTTTTGAAAAATTAGTAAAATAATAAAGGAGATGATATCGTGACCGAAATTTTTGACAAACTTGGAATTAATAAAAATTATTCGTTTCATTTTGAGGATGCGGACATTATCTCATGTAAGTATAATCCAGAACAAAAGAAATTGATTCTAAACTTGAAGGTAATGAAAGCATTACCTTTTTCAGTCTATCGAGAGGTAGAAAAGAAATTAAAATTATATACCAAAACGGATGTTGAAATTAAGGTTGAATCTGAGCAATGTGACTTGGACTTTTTAAACATCAGTCAGTACACTGACATGATTGTTAGGGTAAATAATTTATCGGCAGTCAAAGAAGCGTCATTGCAACTTATGAATCAAGAACTTAAGTTACTCTGTATTGATTCTCGTCATCAAGAGGCAACATCGCGTGAATGCGCCATGTTGTGTGATGCTTTGAAATCATTTGGCATCCATCTTGATGTTTGTGCAGAAATCTCAGTTGAAAATCTTGCAGATGAAATTTCAGAAATGCCTAAGGTTGATAAAGTTGAGGTCATAGACCGTAAAGTGGTATCAAGAGTACCAAAACGACGAAATGGTAAAGGGAATTATAATCCAATTAAGATGAGTTTGCTTACGGATGAAGCCCGTGATGTTTCGGTTGCTGGGAAGGTGTTTGATGTTGAGGTTCGCGAAACGCGTACAGGGAAATTTATCGCGAAGTATTATTTAAGTGATGGGGAGTCAGCAATTTGTGTTGTTGATTTTGCAGATACTGAAGACGAAATCATTTCAAAAGGAATTTGTATTCGAGTCTTTGGGACCTACGTGTTCGATGCGAAATATGAACGTGATTACATTTTTAAAATGGATCGCTATGAAGAAATTGACAATATTTTCCGCCGTTTTGATACTGCTGATGAAAAACGTGTCGAGTTCCATTTACACACGAAATATTCTGAAATGGACGGTATTAACGATGCTTCAGAATATATGGCTCAAGCTTTTGAATGGGGCCATCCCGGAATGATCATAACGGATCATACGGGTGTTCAAGGTTTTCCTAAAGCGTATGGTAATCTCAAGAAATTACGTTCAAAATATCCAGATCACGCATTTAAACTAGGTTACGGCGTTGAAATGAATATGGTTGATGGTGAACTTAAAATTGTTTCAAATGCACATGGTGAACCACTCCAAACAGGATCATATGTTTCTTTTGACTTGGAAACTACGGGACTTTCAAATTATTATGACCACATTATTGAATTTGGTGGTGTTTTAATTGAGAATGGACGTGTTGTTAAGAAGATGCAAACGTTTATCAAAGCACCAGTTCCGGTTCGACCATTTATTCAAGAATTAACCAATATTACGGATGCTGACTTAATGAATGCACCTACAATCGAAGAAGCAATGGATGAAATTTTAGAGTTTTTAGGGGACCATGTTCTGGTTGCTCATAACGCCCAATTTGATATTGATTTTATTCAAGAAACTCTTCGCCGAATGGGAAGAGCACCAATTCAAAATGCAGTTATTGATACTCTAGATTTATCGCGTGCTCTTTTTGATAATCGTCGTTCATACCGATTAGGTAGTATTGCGCGATTTATGCGAATTGGTTATGACGAAGGGGTTGCTCACCGGGCAGATTATGATGCGGAAGTATTGTCTCTTGTATTTTTAGAAATGTTGCGCTTAGAGCAATTAAGTTCAATGCAAACGATTGATGAATTACAATCCTTAAATAATGAATCAAGTTTTAAGAAATTACGTAAAAGTCATTGTACAGTAATAGCCAAAACACAATCAAGTATTAAGGATTTATATCAATTAATAACGTTATCTCATACCAAATACCTTGCGTTCTTCGGTAAAACATCGAAAGGTGATGCAGTTATGGCAGAACCGAGAATTCTAAGGAGTGAATTAACGCGTTTTCGCGAGAATTTATTAATTGGGGCAGGATGTACTAATTCAGAACTCTTTGAGATTGCGATGAATAAAAGTCAAGAAGCGCTGGAGCGTTGTATTTCGTTTTATGATTATGTAGAGATTATGCCTTTAGATTTATATGCGCCTTTGTTGGAGAGTCAAGCCATTGAAAGTGAGGACCGTTTAGTTGATATTATTAATCGTATTATTACGACAGCGAATAAACTAAATAAACCGATCTTAGCAGTTGGGAATGTTCATTACAATCATCCAAGTGAAAAAGTCATTCGTGATGTCTATATTCACTCACAAGGGATTGGAGGTTCACGTCATCCGCTCTATATCTTTAATGAGCAACGTCGTATGGCTTTTGAAGCACCCGATCAACATTTTAGAAGTACAACCGAGATGTTGGATGCTTTCGCCTTTTTAGGTCCAGATAAAGCATATGAGTACGTCGTGAAAAATCCCGTGAAATTATTGGATCAAATTGAAGATATCGCACCAAAGAAAAAAGAATTGTTTACCCCGCATTTAGAGAACAGTGATGAGCTCCTTAAGGAAATTGTGTATCGCAATGCCCATAACCTTTACGGAAATCCGCTTCCTGAAATTGTTGAGGCGCGCATTGATCGTGAGCTAAAATCAATTTTCGGTAATGGATATGGAGTTATTTACTATATCTCACATCTTCTTGTAAAGAAATCATTGGATGATGGATATCTTGTCGGATCTCGAGGCTCAGTTGGTTCTTCACTTGTTGCGACCATGGCAGAAATAACCGAAGTTAATCCCTTGGCACCTCATTATGTATGTGACAATTGTCATTATAATGAGTTCTTCCTTGGTGGTGAATACTCTTCAGGATTTGACTTGGACCCGAAAGATTGTCCGAATTGTGGTAAAGCACTGCATTGTGAGGGACAAGATATTCCTTTTGAGACCTTTTTAGGTTTTGAAGGTGATAAAGTACCTGATATTGATTTAAACTTCTCGGGTGATTATCAGGAATTTGCACATGCTTATACGAAAGAAATATTCGGTGAAGAATATGTTTATCGTGCTGGAACAATTTCAACAGTGGCTCAAAAAACTGCTTTTGGTTATGTTCTTGGTTACCATGAAAGTATGAATATTACCAACAGTAATAATGCATGGAATACATATCTTGCGGTTGGTGCCGAAGGGGTTAAACGAACGACTGGACAGCATCCAGGTGGAATTATTGTTGTTCCAGATTACATGGATGTTCATGACTTTACACCCATTCAATATCCTGCGAATAATCCTGATTCGTCGTGGTATACGACGCATTTCGAATTCCATGATATTGATGACAACGTGTTAAAACTTGATATTTTAGGCCATGTCGATCCTACGGCGATGAAGATGTTAGAGCGCCTTACGGGTGTTGACATTCATGATGTGCCGATGAACGATAAAAAAACGTTATCCCTTTTTGGGTCTACAGAAGCATTGGAAGTTGATGAGCGTAAATATCATGAAGTAACAGGGGGACTGGGATTGCCTGAGTTTGGTACTCCATTTGTTCGTGGCATGCTTGAAGCGACACGTCCTAATAAATTCTCAGACTTAGTTCGAATTTCAGGATTATCACACGGAACAGATGTTTGGCGAAATAATGCAGAAGAATTAATAAAACAAGGACTAGCGTTTGATAAGGTAATTGGTTGTCGTGACGATATTATGGTTGACTTGATGCATTATGGCCTTGAAGCAAAAGAAGCATTCACCATTATGGAAAGTGTTCGTAAAGGACGCGGACTCACGGACGATTGGATTGCTTCGATGAAAAAAAATAATGTACCTGAGTGGTATATCGATTCGTGTTTAAAAATCAAGTACATGTTCCCGAAAGCCCATGCGGTTGCATATGTTATGATGGCGATACGGGTTGCTTGGTTTAAAGTTTACTATGCGCGTGCATATTACGCGGTGTATTTTACATTGCGAGTAAACGCTTATGAGATCGAAACGATGTGTGCTTCACAAGAAATCGTTGCCAGTCGTTTAAACTCAATTAATATGCGCCTGAAGAGTTTCGATACAAAGAAAGACGTTTCGATAAAAGAAAAAAACTTGATTGATACACTTGAAGTAACGCTTGAACTTCAAAGTAGGGGATATAAGGTAAGTCCAATTGATTTAGAATTGTCGAAGGCAACTGAGTTTAGTTTGGATCCGCGCGACGATAAAGCGATTTTACCGCCATTCAATGTTGTTGATGGGTTAGGTGATAATGTTGCCCGTCAGCTTGTGAAGGCGCGAGAAGAGCAACCGTTTATTTCGAAAAAAGATTTAATGACTCGTGGCGGAATCAGCTCAACTTCAGTCAAGAAATTAGACGAGTTGGGTGTCACGACACATCTACAAGATAGTAATCAGATGAGTTTGTTTTAAAAGATTAGATGCTAAAAATTAATCTATTTTTAACTGCTGAAACTGGATGCATAAATTTGCTTTTACCACGGTTTAAGTGTATAATATGCATATACTTTGAAACAGAGGAGTGGTTAAGCCACTCCTTATATATTGTCTAAGGAGCGAATATGGAAAAGTATTTAGAGAAAATTAAACCAACTGCAGAGGCGCTGGGACTTGATATTATTGATGCAGAACTCATTGGCAACGATTTGCTTGAATTGAGTATTGCACGTAAAGACTTCACACCTGTGGACTTAGAAATCTGTGCGAAGGCTGGTGAAGCATTTGGTGAAGCATTGGATTTTGAGATTGGTCTGGATGTAGGTTCTGCTGGTGCAGAACGTGTCATTCTTGAAGAAGATTATGAAAATGTTGTTGATCAATATGTATTAATTAAATTTAAAAATCCAATACAAGGTGCTGACTATGTAGAAGGAACAGTAATATCCGTAGACGAAAACGAGGTTGTTGTATCTTATAGACAAAAAACAGCATTAAAGAAAATTGCAATTGAACGTTTAAATATTAAAATGCTAAGATTAGCGGTTAAAGTTTAAGGAGATAGTGAAATGAACGTTAAGAATGTTATATTAGCGATGCAAGAGATTGAAGATAATCGCAATATTTCAAAAGAGATTATTATTGATGCATTGCAAGACTCATTGATTAAAGCATATCGCAAACAAATCGGTGTTCCGGATGCACTTGTCGATGTAATCATTGATGAAAGAACTCAAGAAATGAAATTATTCCATAAATTCCTTGTGGTTGAAGAAGTAATGGATGACGAATTAGAAGTTGGAATTACAGAACTTCCTGAAGGTGCAGAAGGCCTTCAAGTAGGGGAGTACTACATGATCGAAGAACCAATTGTGGAGTTAGGACGTGCCGCAGCGACGCTTGCGAAAAATGTGATCAAACAAAAAATTCGTGAAGCTGAAAAGCAAGCTGTTTATGATGAATACATTGATCAACTGGGTGAGATGATTATGGCCATGGTTGAAAGTGTTGAAGAAAAATTTGTGGTTCTAAACCTCGGTAAGTCATTGGCAGTCATGCCACGTGCAGCACAAATTGAAGGTGAAACATACCGTGAAGGACAAACACTTAAAGTTGTTATTACGGATGTAAACCGTGATACTAAAGGTGCTCAAATCTTGGTATCGCGTGCTGATGCAATGCTTGTGCGTCGTTTATTTGAAAATGAAGTTCCTGAAATTTTTGAAGGACAAGTTGAGATTAAAGCAATTGCACGTGAAGCAGGTGAACGTACTAAAATCGCCGTATATTCCCATGATTCTGATATTGATCCAATTGGAGCATGTATTGGACCACGTGGAAGTCGTGTTCAAGCCATTATTGAAGAACTTAAAGGTGAAAAAATTGACATCTTTGAGTGGAGTGATAATATGGTTGAGCTCATCAACAATGCACTTGCTCCTGCAGAAGTAATTGCAGTTTACCCAAATGCGGATAATAAGGGCCTTGTGGTTATCGTTGATGACAACCAGCTATCCTTAGCGATTGGTAAACGCGGTAAAAATGCGCGTTTAGCAGTTCGTCTGACAAAACAACGCATTGATATTAAGTCTGTATCTGAAGCGCAAGCAGAAGGTATTGATTATGTTTCCTTAATGGCAGCATATGAAGCAGAAATTCGTTCAAAACAAGTTCGAGACGAAATTGTTGAAGAAATCGAAGACCGCGATGAAGTAGTAGAAACAGTCGAAGTTGAAGAATCTACCGATGAAGTAATTCAAGAAGTGGAACAAGACGTTGTCGAAGATGTGACTGAAGAAGAAACTCAACCGGAAGAAGTTGAAGAAACGATTAAAATTGACCGTAAAGATGTTTTCAAACCACGAACAGACTATGTGTCAAAATTCGAACAACTTGCTGATGCATCACGTAAAGAAGAAAGTGATTTACGCCGTCGTAGACGTAAACCAGAACGTGAAGAAGAGAAGCCAGTAAACACAAGCGAACTTCTTAAAGAAAAAGAATATGAAATTCTTCCTGAGTATTCACCTGAAGAACTCAAACAAATTGAGAAACAACAGGCTGCCGAATCGAATTCATGGTTAGAAGAAGAAATTGACTTCGATGAATTTGATGAGTACTACGACGCCGAATAATCTTAGGAGGTGTGTCATGAAGAAAGTACCATTGCGCAAATGTATTGTAACGGGAGAACAACATCCAAAAGCGGATTTGCTTCGCGTTGTATTAACACCCGAGGATACAATTGAAATCGACCCAAGTGGGCGAAAAAACGGGCGTGGAGCATATTTATATGTGACGGAAGAGACCATTGAGAAAGCTCAGAAGTCTCGTGCTCTCGAACGTGCACTGAAAACTAAAGTTCCGGCTGAAATTTATGAGGAGCTTAAGAACTATGTTCGATAAACAAAAAATGTTAAATACGCTTGGTTTATGTCAACGTGGACGAAAGTTAGTTTACGGAGATGAATTGCTTCCAGCAATCACAAAAAACAAAGTGTATGCAGTCGTTTTAGCGGATAATGCATCCGATCGAACACGAAAACAAATCCAAGATAAGTGTAATACAGCGGGAATTCCCGTTATTGGAGGAATTACACGTGAAGAATTGTCGTGGTCAATTGGCATGACAAATCGTGTTGCTGTTGGAGTAAGTGATCGAGGATTTAGTAAAGTATTTAAATCTTACTTAGTAGAAAGAGGTGACGTAGTAAGTGAGTAATAAAAAAAGACAAAGAAATAATAAAAACAAACAGAATCGTAATAATAAGCGTCCCGCTCAGGACAACTTTAAACCGAAAGATAACGTCGTAATTTCGGAGATTGAGTATACTGATGGTATTACGGTTAAGGAATTATCTGAGAAAATTAATAAAAGCCCTGCTGAAGTAATTAAACTTTTATTTATGATGGGAACGATGGTTACGATCAATACGTCTTTAGATGATGATACGGTACAGTTAATCTGTATGGAATATGAAATTGAAGCAACACGTGTTGAGCCTGTTGATGAATTAACATTGGATGATGAAGAAAAAGATGATCCATCAACTTTAGAACAACGTCCTCCAATTGTTACAATTATGGGACATGTTGACCACGGTAAGACAACAACATTGGATACAATTCGTAATACGGATGTCGTTGCGGATGAGTTCGGTGGTATTACCCAACATATTGGGGCTTACCAAATTACTCATAAAGGCAAAAAAATTACCTTTTTAGATACTCCTGGTCATGAGGCTTTTACAGCAATGCGTGCTCGTGGTGCGAGTGTAACCGATATTGTTATTGTTGTCGTTGCTGCGGATGATGGTGTGATGCCACAAACACGCGAGGCAGTTGATCACGCTCGTGCAGCGAACGTTCCACTTATCGTCGCAATTAATAAAATCGATAAACCGAATATTAATATTGATCGTGTATATTCAGAATTTAGTGATCTTGGAGTTATGCCAGAAGAATGGGGTGGAGACACTGTATTCGTTAAAATCTCGGCAAAATCTGGCGAAGGAATTGAAGAATTGCTCGAAACAGTTCTTGTAGCTTCTGAGCTAGAGGAATTGACAGCAAATCCAAATCGCTTGGCGTTTGGTACTGTTATTGAGGCTAAACTTGATAAAAGTCGTGGTCCCGTCGCAACCCTTCTTGTTCAAAAAGGAACATTACGTCAAGGGGATCCAGTTGTAGTAGGAACTACATTTGGTCGAATTCGTAAAATGGTTGATAACCGTGGTCGCGAGTTACAAGAAGCATTACCTTCAATGCCTGTGGAAATTATTGGTCTAAGCGATGTTCCAATTGCAGGGGACTCATTCAGAGCGTTTGATGATGAAAAGAGTTCACGTGCCGTTGCGGATAAACGTAATCAAGCTCGAATTCTAGCAGATCGTAATCAAACAAGTGCATTAAGTCTTGATGATTTATCACAACAAATTGCTGATGGTGAAATTCAAGATATTAATGTTATTCTTAAAACGGATGTTCAAGGTTCAGCAGAAGCGGTTAAAGCAGCGCTGGAACGTATTGAAGTTGGTGATGGACATGATGTTCGTGTAAATGTTATTCGTGCTACTGTAGGTGGTATTACAGAGAATGATATCATGTTAGCATCTGCATCAAATGCTATTATTATTGGATTTAATATCCGACCTACTGCAGCAATTCGAAAGAAAGCTGAAGAAGAAGGAATTGAAATTCGTCTTTACAATATTATCTATAAAGCAATTGAAGCTATGGAAGCAGCGATGAAGGGTATGTTAGCACCTGTGTTTGAAGAGAAAATCTTTGGACAAGCTGAAGTACGTGAGATTTATAAAGTTTCTAAAGTTGGTACAATTGCTGGATGTATGGTTACAGATGGTAAAATGCTTAAAGAATCCGGTGTACGTCTAATGCGTGATGGTGTTGTTATCTATGAAGGGAAAATGGCTTCATTAAAACGATTCCAAAATGATGCAAAAGAAGTATCGCAAGGATTTGAATGTGGTATTACAATTGAAAACTTTAATGATATTAAAGATGGTGACGTTATCGAGTCATTTGGTGAAATTGAAGTTGAACAAAAGTAGAACAGAGGTAATTTTATATGACAGTTAAAAAAGAACGTATTGAATCTATCATTAAGCGTGAACTTGCTCCAGTGATTCAAAATCGCTTGAACGATCCAAGTTTAAAGTTTGTCAGCATAACAGAAGTCGATGTTACTAACGATTTCTCGTTTGCGACAATTTATGTTAGTTTTTTAGAAGATGCTAAGAAAAAACCAGGTATGGATGCTTTAAATAAAGCAAAAGGTATGCTTCGTTCAGAAGTGAGTAAGGCATTAAGTATTCGCCGAACTCCTGAGTTAATTTTTAAACTTGATGAATCATCTGAGTATGGTGCTAAGATCGACGGTATCTTAGAATCACTTAAAAAATAATAAAAAAGGCTTGGACTATAAATCCAAGCTTTTTCCTAAATTCAAATCTCAACCGCACCACCCAAGGTGCGGTTGTTTTTGTATAATAAAAGGAGCCCACCCGACTAAAAGGAGCTCCAATATGAAGTATAAACAATTAGATAAAAAAATGAAAGACC
>NZ_SBAR01000017.1:0-22777 GCF_016617625.1 Erysipelothrix sp. strain 2 (EsS2-6-Brazil) | reverse complement strand
CAATATCTTGATGATATTTGCTTCAAAATTAACTCAATGCCGCGAAAAATATTTGACTTCAAAACGGCCTATGAGATAGACTTTAATAAAAGTAAAAGTGGTGCGGTTGAGATTTGATAAAAGAAAAGGAGCGCTAAGCTCCTTTTTTTGGTAATCATTTTCGTTAAATACACAATCTTAATGCTTATTTTCGACCCTTTAAAAAACTCATTTTCGTGAATATGAAATTTTGTAAATTGTTTTGGACATGATGAAAAAAGATGCTATAATGTCGATGAATGAAGCGCTTACATTTGAATCATCCATACATTACTTATATGAGAGGGGTATTTAATTTGAAGAAAATAAGTAACATTTTCGTCGTGCTTCTTACACTTGTATTGGGTATAAGTCTTTACCCAAGTTCTATCTTTGCTATGAATGATCTAAATCTTAATGACCTACACTTAAAGGGAGAAGGTGCTGATATTTCCGACCATTTATCACACATCAAAGAATTTAACCAAGGTTCCCTAACCTTACGTTTCCGTTCTGAATCACTATCCAGTGATCTTACTTCACTGTTTTCAATATCAAACGCAAATTTGGAAAACAACTATTTCGCTCTTTACTATCAAAACAGTACCGGTAAGCTTGGCATTGAATTCAGAGATGAAACCGGAAAACATATTATTAATACTTCGGGCACAAGTACCCAACTTGCCAACGCAAACTGGCACACCGTTACCGTCCTTAATCATGGTAATCGTGTAGAAATTTATGCAGATGGACTCTTACTTGCATCCCAAGATGATATAGATTTCACGAAAATCCAATCCATACCTTGGAATCGTATGAAACTGGGTGGCGTTGCCCGCTTAAAAGGTGAAAACTTATGGCCTTTTAGTGGAAAGATTGCTTCATTAAACCTAACCCACGACATCCTCGATGTTGATACCATTAAAACATTACATTCCGATACCGCTTCAACCGTTGATCCATCAACTTCAGAAGCAATTGAGCTCTATGCACCGGGACAAGATGGCAGTAAAAACTACCGCATTCCAAGTCTTCTCACAACTCAAGATGGGACTGTCTTAGCTGCGATTGATAAACGTATTACCCATCAAGCAGACTGGGGAAATATCGATATCGCAATCCGTAGAAGTCAAGACAGTGGTAAAACATGGTCTGATACCCAAGTGATTATTGATTTAAAATCAGACCCAAATGTTTCCCAGGAAAATGTGAATACAAACTATCAAAGTTCCGCATTCCTTATTGATGCGGCAATGGCACAAGATAAACGAAATGGCCGTATTTATCTTTTAGTTGATATGTTCCCAGAATCACGTGGATTCTTTAGTGTTCAAAATGAAGACCAGGACTTTGGTCAACCTTATGTAACCAAAGAAGACGGTACGTATATTGTTCTAAAAGGTACTGATGGCAAGAAATACTACGCAAAAGCCGATGGGACCGTATTTGATTTAAATACGGATATCATCACGAATTATCGCGTTGTCTTAGAATCTGAGAAAGGCATGCCTTTCAATGATCTTGGAGATATTTATGAGGGCGATACATATGTGGGAAATATCTACCTTAAGAAAAGTCCCCTACGCATCCGTCAAACGGCTTATCTATGGTTAACCCATTCGGATGATGACGGTCAAACCTGGTCATCGCCTCATGATATTACACCACAAGTCAAAGCAGATTGGATGCAGTTCATAGGAACGGGTCCTGGCGTTGGCATTCAACTTGAAAATGGCGAACTCGCTTTCCCGATTTACCATACAAACCGTCATGGCGGTAATTCTCAATCCACATCCATGATCAAAAGTGCCGATGGTATTACGTGGCATAAAACGGAATCCCTCAACGATAACCGTAACTTTAACGGTCAAGTTTTAAATTCCGAAACCTTAAATAATGGGGGTGCCCTGGTCACCGAATCCCAAGTGGTCCAACTTAATAACGGTACCCTGAAACAATTTGCGCGAAATGTTTCCGGAAAAGTTCTGGTAGGTACATCTTATGATAATGGAGAAACCTGGGAGAATGATCTTGAAACGCTTCCCATTACCGATGTTTACTCACAAATGTCGGCCTTACATTATAACCATGAAGGTAACGAGTATATCTTACTTGCAAATCCAAATGGTCCTAAACGAACCAATGGGGCAGTAAAGCTGCTTCAAGTTTTAGAAGGTGAACGACTCGTTCTGCTCTCCAATACGCATATGCAAAGTGGAAATTATGAGTACAATGTGGTTCAACCACTTCCTGATGGACATTTTGGTTTAATGTACGAACATAAAAAACCTGAAAACGGGGATAATATGTCGATGATGTTTAAACGTTTCTCGTTTGAAGATTTAGGTGTTAAAGATACCTCAAGTTTAAATCTTGATATTCAGGATACCTTCCTTGAAATAAAATCGGATAAGGCTTTAATTCCTAGCTCAAACTTAACGTTAACGTATAATACACATCAAACATCAACACCAAAACGTGTTGATGCGAACACAATACGCTTTAACTTAACAGAACCCATCACCATTCTCAATGGCTTTACTGAAGGCTATCTTGAAACACTTGATGGGAAAGCACTCAATATTGCGAATAAACACGGTCTTGATGCAGCACTCGAAACACTTAAGGACCTTGATTTTGAAAACCTTGCACCAAGTGTAAAAGATGCAGCGGATCAACTGATTACCAAAGCAGAACTCTTAAGTGATAATCCCTTTACCATTGGTGATTTCATCCAACAAATCCATGCAATGATTGATGCGATTGATCCAACCTACATTCCAAACTCAATGTTTGATGTAACGGCATCAAGTCAAGAAGATGAAAAAGGGAACACACTCGTTGAAGGTCCTATCGGCTTAGCCTTTGATGGCGATCCAAGTACCTTCTGGCACTCCAAATGGGGCGATAAGAACCCGCCATTTGATGTAACGATTTCATTCCATCATGAGATGGTTGTGAATGCCTTGACCTATCTACCACGTCAAGATGGAACGATCAATGGTGTCGTCACAGAATATCAAATCTTAGGTAAATTGGGTGATGCACCGCTTCAGGTTCTCACTGAAGGCACTCTCGATACAAATCTTTCAAAGAAAACCATTACGTTTGAGGATGCTCATGTGGATACACTAGTTTTTAAAGTCGTGAAAGGTCTTGAAAACTATGGAAATGCTGCGGAAATTACCCTGCATGGAAAAACATATCGTGCACCTCTCGATTATTCAAGCTTAAATCACGTTCTTGAAACACTTGAAAGCTACGATCAAAGCCTTTATACCGAAGCAAGTTTTAAACCATTACTTGAATTAAAAGAAAAAGCCTATGAGCTTCTTGATAACTCAGAAACAACACAGGAAATAATTGATGAAATGGTTCAAAACCTCAATGAATTGATCAACAATCTCGAGTTAAGTAACTACACTTTAGATTCATTACGTTTAAAAATTCAAGAGGTTGAGGATTACATGAATACCCTTGATCTGTCTCTTTATACAGAGACAAGTGTGCAGACTGTATATGATGCGTTGGAGTCTGCGAAAGCACTGCTTCAAACACCACGCTTCAGTTTTAGAAGTCTCTTCAAAGCTTCTACACCAAATGAAGCGAAGATTAAAGAAGCCATTGAAGCCTTGGACTCAGCCGTTAGAGGTTTAAGCAAACGTGAGGTTGAAACAGAGGAACCATCAAATCCTGATGAAAGCATCACACCTCCGATTGTAGATCCAAAACCGGATACGGATTCTCAAAAACCCGAAACTCCCGATAGCACAACTGAAGGTGATGTTCAAACAACACCGACAGACAAAACCGATGCAACACTTCCTAAAACAGGAAAAGCTGTTTCTGGATTTGTCGGACTTGGAATGCTTGTATCCCTTTGCGGATTTGTGATTTTTAAACGCAAACAATAATTTTTTATCGCTAACGTCTCTTTTTTAGAAAAAAAACTGTAGCTGCCTCCTTTAAGGTGCAGCTACAGTTTTTATTTTTTTATAAGAGGCGTTCGTATTCCGTTTTATTGGCACGGTTTACTTTACGAGGTCTCCCCTTAATGGGCATTGTTTTAAGTGCTTTTAAAACAAGGTCTCCTTTACCATTAAGAATCTCCACAAAGGTTGAAACATCGACAATACTGATAACCCCAATGTCTTCTGCATTCATACCTTCAATGGAACACAATGCACCCACAATATCGACCGGTCTCATTTTTGTTTTCTTACCTGCGTTAA
Organism: Erysipelothrix sp. strain 2 (EsS2-6-Brazil); assembly: GCF_016617625.1. Classification (NCBI taxonomy): domain Bacteria; kingdom Bacillati; phylum Bacillota; class Erysipelotrichia; order Erysipelotrichales; family Erysipelotrichaceae; genus Erysipelothrix; species Erysipelothrix sp. strain 2 (EsS2-6-Brazil). The sequence continues at coordinate 18,527 of NZ_SBAR01000017.1, read as the reverse complement.
TATGAATTTTGGTGATTTCTTGTTTAAAGTCATGCGCTTTATCTTTTTTGACTTTAGGTTTGCGATCACGTTTGGCTTCAAATGCATCACGCCGTGCATCCACAAGGCTTTGACTTGGTTTCACAACTTTTTGAAGTTCATGATCCGTTTCATTAATAATTAAATTCATAAATTTCATTTCGTAGGGACTAGCGAAGGTTACGGCTTTACCATATTTATCCACACGTGCGGTACGGCCCACGCGGTGTGTATAGCTTTCCGTATTTTCAGGAACATCGAAGTTCACCACGAGTGAAACATCATCAATATCCAATCCACGTGCTGCCACATCCGTAGCCACAAGATAACGGAAAAGACCATGTTTAAAGTCCGCTAGGACTTTGGTTCGAAAACGTTGTTCCATCCCACCATGAAGGGTATCTACCTTGCACCCTAAGTCTTCCATAAAATCAGTCACGGATTCTACTTGTTCTTTGGTATTGCAGAAGATGATTGAACTATCTGGATTTTCCGTTATGAGTACGGATTCAAGTAACGCCATTTTATCGGGATAATCGACAATATAGTAACGTTCATCAATACGGTCTTCAACACGACTTTCTGTTTCGATATCAATCCACTGCGGATTTTTTATGTAAAGCGTACAGAGATCTTTAACGCGTTCTGGCATGGTTGCGGAAAAGAGTAATTTTTGACTCTTTTTGGGAATACGGTTAATAATACTTGTAATTTGATCAATAAAGCCCATATTAAACATTTCGTCAGCTTCATCAATAACTAATGTTTCAATATGCGAAAGATCCACGGTTTCTCTGGCCATATGGTCTAATAAACGACCAGGCGTTGCGACAAGGATGTGGGTCATTTCTTTTAAACGCTGTGCCTGTTTCTCAAATGAACTGCGCCCAAATAACGCTTCAACCTTTAAGCGTTTAAAACGACCAAGATTAAATAAATCTTCTTGGATTTGGATGACAAGTTCACGCGTCGGTGCTAACACTAAAACTTGGGGCTTACGTTTTGCCCAATCAACCTGATGACAAATAGGAATCCCAAATGAAGCGGTTTTTCCACTACCTGTTTGTGATTGCACAACAATATTTTTCCCACTTAATACAGCAGGAATCACTTCTTGTTGAACATCAGTTGGGGCATCATAGCCCAAATACTGAATTGACTTTAGAATTGAGTCATCAATTCCATAATTTTTAAATGTATGTTTCACGATATCATCTCTTTTCTATGCATGGTTATTCTAAACCGAATTCACCATACCGATTGGACATGTGTGAAAGTGCTTTTTCATTATACACTATCTCAGTACAAAGTGGTTAATGAGCATCCAAAAACACACACATCTTTTAGATTATATATTTTTTATAACGATTTTGATCTGATTCACGAATGACAGCTCGAAATTCTGCCCCTTTTTCCGTATAATTTAAACCAATGATTTCATAGTTGGAGGCAATCGCATCTAAGATTCCAAGATCCGCAAACGGGATTTCAAAACTTACTTTCTTAAAACTTGATTCCAGTTCAACTTCAATCGCATCAACCAGTCGATCTATGTCTTCCATGTCGAGGGCACTGATGTACATACGATTTCCAAATTCACTTTGATAGTAGACAATATCTTGATCCATTGCCTGGTCCATCTTGTTAAAGACGGTAATGATTTTACGATCCAGCACATCCAAATCGCGAAGCATTTTATACGTTGTATCCATTTGAATGTTTAAGTCAGGATTGGACGCATCCACCACATGAATAATTAGATCTGAATACTTAATTTCTTCAAGAGTCCCTTTAAATGCTTCTACAAGTGTATGGGGTAATTTTGATACAAACCCTACGGTATCCGTAAGAATGACATTCAGTCCATTATTAAGACGGGCTTTACGCAAGGAGGGCTCTAAGGTCGCAAAGAGCATATCCTTCACAAACACATGTTTATCGTTTGCTTGGGGATCACCATTGGTTAAAATTGCGTTCATTAAGGTTGATTTACCCGCATTGGTATATCCAACAAATGAGATAATTGGAAGATTTGAATTTAACCGTTTACTACGGGTAATTTCACGGTTTTCTTCAGATTTGGTTAAGGCATTTTGGACGTGAAGAATCTCCCGTTGGATGTGGCGTCGATCCAATTCAAGTTTTTGTTCACCGGGACCCCGTGTCCCAATGCCACCACCAGTACGAGATAAATAATCACTATACCCAATTAAGCGCGGTAAACGATATTTTAGTTGCGCAAGTTTTACTTGAAGTTTCCCTTCGGCCGTGGTTGCACGCAAAGCGAAAATATCAAGGATTAAATTGGTTCGATCAACAATCTTACAACCAATTAAACTTTCCAGATTTCGAATCTGTGATCCACTGAGTTCATCATTGAACACCACAGTATCGGCATCATAGGTTGCGACTGCACGCATCACTTCTTCAATTTTCCCAATTCCAATATAGGTCGCACTTTCAGGGCGATCTCGGTTTTGCGTAATCTGATAAACAACCGTTCCCTCAGCCGCTTCAACCAAATCCCCCAATTCAATCATGGATGAATCCAAGTCAAAATCTTTTTTCCCAAAATCCACGCCAACTAAAACGACGCGTTCTTTAATTGTTTTTGTATCTAACATGCATATCCTCAACCTTCTCTTATCAATATAACAAGTTTTATGAAAAAGATACACACTTATCCGTGTGTATCTTTTGGGTCTATTCTGATTTGGTATCGTTTAAGTGAGCTTTAATGATCCGTTTATAATTTATAAATGCATCCGTTAACAAAAAGTCTTCATTTCGAGGTTTGGGCGTATCAATGATTAATTCATACGTAATTTTCCCCGGTTTTCCACTTAAGACATAAATACGATCCGAAAGGAGTATCGCTTCATCAATGTCATGCGTTATAAAAAATGTGGACAGATTTAACTGACTCATGATATCCAAGTACCATGTTTGCATTTGATGTTTGGTAATTGTATCCAATGCGCTAAACGGTTCATCCAATAAAGCAACATCATCTGAGAATAAGAATGTTCTCAGAAATGCGACACGTTGTCGCATTCCACCCGATAATTGGGCAGGATACAGATGATCCGTTCCCTCTAAGCCAAAGGTCGCGAAATATTTTAGAGCCGCTTCACGGCTTTCTATTTTGCTCTTACCTTGAATCCGCAACGGCAATGCCGCATTATCAATGACCGTCTTATAAGGCAACAATAAATCCTTTTGAAGCATATACGAAACATGACCCGTCGTCCCTGTAATATCCTGTTTATGTAAAGATACGGAACCCTTATCAGGGTGAAGAAGTCCTGCAATCACATTAAATAATGTCGTCTTGCCAACACCACTTTCTCCCAAGATGCATACAACTTCACCTTGATTTAACGTCACCGAAACATCATCCAAGACACGCTTTGATCCATAAGCCATGGAAACATGTTCAAGCACTAAAACAGGTTTAGTTGAGATAGTCATTGGTAAATCCTACATTCTCAGCAATGGGCATATCAATTAATTGATTATCATAAAGCCATGCGTAGAATTGATTCCAGCGCGCACCATCAAAGGTACCCCACTTCGTAACTTCAGCTTTATATTCTTTCGCAAGAAAATGTTGGCTTGCCTTAATCAAATCAAGATCAAGTTCCGGTACATGTTTCACAAGAATCTCCGCTGCTTCATCAGGATTTTCAATCGCAAACTCATACCCTTCTTCTAAGGCTTTTAAAACTTTCTTTGCTTCTTCCCCATTTTCTTCCAAATAAGCATTATTCGCAATCAAGACGGGACTGTAGAAGTCAAGTTCTTGGCCATAATCCGCAAAGTTTAAAAAATGTGTATCCAAACCGGCTTGTTGGATGGCCATGCCATCCCATGCTTTAAAAATCCAGACTGCATCAATATCTGTTTGGAGTGCTGATACCACATCCGTAACGGTATTTGGAACCATTTTAATATCCTCATAATTCCCACCATCATCCGTTACAATTTTACGAATAATCGCTTGTTCGATCGGTGAATCCCATGTGGCATACGTATGTCCAGCCATTTTACGGGGTGCATCAATGCCTTTTTCTTTTAATGAAACAATACCTGACGTATTGTGTTGAATTAAAGCTGCTACCGCAGTAATTGGGAGTGGATGTTCACTTGCCAGTGCCGGTGCCATGGTATCTTGGAAACTAATACCAAATTCTGCACCCCCTGCTCCAATTAACGATGTTGTAGATCCTTCAGGCGGTTGTACAATCTCCACCTCAAGACCTTGCGCTTTAAAGAATCCCTTTTCCTGAGCTACATAGAGCCCAGTATGATTCGTATTTGGGGTCCAATCCAATACAATCCGAACCGGCTTGGACGACTTAGCGCCACATCCCGTTAAAAGTAACCCCAAAACCAATATCCCCATTAATTTCTTTTTCATGAATTATTTGCTCCATCTCTTTGTAAGGTTTCCGCATCAAGCCATGGCTGAGCTCGTTTTTGTAACCACGAAACAAGTCCCATTAATACCAAGCTTAAGAAAGATATAAAGAAAATTACGGCAAACATCTTATCAAACGAATACGATTTCCGTACACGCGTCATATAAACGCCCAATCCACTATATCCCCCCAACCATTCCGCAATGACCGCACCGATTAAAGAATACGATACTGAAATTTTTAAACTGGAAAAGAAATAAGGTAAGGCATGTGGAAATTTTATATGACGAAAAGTTTGAAAGGTATTTGCTCCCATTGATTTCATTAAGTTTAAAGCATCCTTATCACAGGACTGAAATCCATTCATACATCCCATTGTAATGGGGAAAAACGACGTTAAAATGATTAACGTAATTTTTGGAAGTAATCCATAACCCATCCAAAGTACTAAAAGGGGCGCTAATGCAACCGTGGGAATTGTCTGTGTCAAGATAATCAACGGATAAAACATTTTATGAAACCATGAAACATGATCCATAATGACCGCAAAGATAAATCCTAACAAAATCCCAAATGTTAATCCTAAAAAAGCTTCTAAGAGCGTTGTTTTCGCATGATACATAAGTAAACTAAAATCATTATTAAATGCTTTCACGACATCACTGGGAGCGGGTAACATAAACCGTGGAATCACTCCAAGTGATGAAAGACCTTGCCATAATACCAACAATCCAACAATTGCGGATACGGACAATAATCTATTTTTGATGTTTTGTGATTTTTTCATCAATGGTGAGAATGTGCGCTGTTGGCGCATAAGCAATCTTTACATATGCTGATACTTTATCGGCACCTGCCTTAACCGCAATGAGTTGACAGTTCTTAACAATTTCCATCAATTCATCATAATCCCCTTCTATCGATGTTTCAAACGGTCCGACAACATAGTTTAGACCCGTTTGCGCAATATATGCGATCACCTCATCCACAATACGAATTGTTTCTTCATTTGATGTTGTATTCGGTAAAATTTGAATTGCGACACTTGCGTTCATATGAACCTCCTTATAATATAAAAAACCTCTTCTCGTACGAAAAGAGGTATACACGTTTACTCAAAAAAAAGTATGCGATTAATACATCCCTCCGCCAGTATTAGCTGGATCAGGTACAAAGCTTAAAGCTTAGAGTTTAAAACGTAACCGTTTATTCTCAGCCCGAAATACGAGCACCCCTTGTACGAATTCAATTTTCTTAGTCTCTATCAGAAACTAACCCCATTATACTAAACCCACACTAATATGCAATCAAAAGACAAAAAAAATATAACCTGGCACTGGTTATATTTTCACAAGCAATTACGATTATGTATAAAGCACTCAGATGTGGTTTGCATCACGAGCAAGAAACAGTAACACTGGAGATATGAATGCAAGAACGCTTGTTAACCCGAATAACAGCGAATCATAGGGTGTTAATGTTATCGCTTTATAAACATTGTTGTAATATAAGAAAGCTGTAAACACATTTAATACAGCGTTAAGATAGAGCAATCTCTCATCACTCACTTCATGCTTTAAATTAAATATTTGTGTTGTCGCAAATACAAGAATCACCAAAAACGTTACGATACCCGTTACGGTCAAAAGTAAGTCTGGATGAATCACGGTTCGTGTAAGAACAATGAGCGTAAATGCAATAAACACGGCATAATAGTTTTTCATAAAATCCCCCTAACTATATGCATGTTTAGCTCTCTACACAGATTATACACAAACTACACAAATATAGCAAGCGCTTACATTAAAGAAGTGAATGCAAATACTAAAAGCGAGAACGTAAAAGGACTGTCACACACTCTGACAGTCCTAATTCAAACTCTAAAGCCGCTTATTGGGCCTCACACTTAAAATTATTTGCTTGCAATTCATTTAATACTTTTTCAACGGTAGCACCATCTTGATAAGGTGACATCAACAACATTGCATCCCGATCAAGACTCCCATCACGAAGCACCATATTGGTATAACCGTAATTATCTGCAAAATGCGCAACATCATTGCCGCGGATGCGATCAAAGCTATAAATAAACATCAAACTTCCTTTTGAATACCCATGTTTATTAAAGTAATCGACCGCATTCACATTATTTTGAGTATCGGCTGCATAACATGCATACTCTAATTTAAAATTAGTATACGTATCCGGATGTTTCGCATAATCTGCTTTGATTTTGCTTAATGCAAGATTTTGTAACTCTTTATATTCCTTCACATCATCCATGCTTGCATAAACATCACTCAGGCCTTCAACTTTAACGGTTGTTTGTTCCTCAGAAATTTTAACTTTATGTTGATTCATGGCAGCCATTGCTTCTTTATTAAAGGTTGCCTTGACGGTGATTTCCTCACCATTCACAAGATTTTTATCTTTAGAGAACGTTAAGGTTGTCCCTTCCACAATCGTTTGGAGATATGCCTCTTCAACATCTAAATTCGTATCATAGGCAGCAGTCCCACTTCCGTCCATACCTTCAAATTTAAATGTGAATTGTTCGAAAAGATTAAATTGCTCGGAATCATATAAACCTTTAACCACGACCTCTTTCTCCAAATGATCAAGACGGTACTTATGGGTTTTGAGAAGCTTATCTGTCAATTCTGATTTCTCAACCGTTAATTTAATCCGGTTTCCATTCGATAGCCCTTCTTGAGGACTCAAGTTATACGTTAAGCTCTCATAGATTTCTTTTTGATCAGGATTGTTGATGGCATCCAAATCCACTTCAAATGTAGCCGTTCCTTTTGTATCAACACCCTCAAATTCAACACTTACATATTTAAATGCGTCCAAAGGTTGTCCACTAAACTTCAGTTTCCAGACCGCAAACCCACCACCGCATGCGACAATTAAAACTAATAAGGCGATTAACGCATTGCGTTTATGCTTTGATTTTTTATGTTTTGTCTTGATGTGCTTATCAGAACGTTTTGGTTTTGACGTTTTGACCACAGTTTCTTCAACTGATTTTGGGGATGTTTCCACAACATAAACAGTTTCGATAACGTCATCCGGTTTTGATTCCACCTCATCGAGTATGTCATCAAGATCGTCGATGATTTCGTCTTCTTCATGGTTCGTTTCGATTTCTTCCAATTCTTCGAGTCGTTTTGCCTCTGCATCAAGCTCTGCGGCTTTCGCATCAACTTCATCAAGAATGTCATCCAATTCATCTTTTTCTTCCATCTGTATGCCTCCTACGCTTGTACTTTCACAAGAACTAATTCATCTTGTTTCACAAAGACCACGATAAATGCAATCACTGTCAGAAGACAAATGACCGCGGTAATTTTTCCTAAGACTAGTGAAAACATAAGTTTTAAAACTAAATTAAATGAGCTCGCACTCATCAAGACAAAAATACCCATAAGCGCATTCATTAAACCCAGACCACTCATCCATAAAACCAATTTACGGCTGAGGTAATACTTAGCATGTGCGTTTTCATTGCGCTCGATCATACGAATCACAAGCATCGATACAAAAAGTAAAATGCTGAGGATAATCCAAATCAAAGGACTCCCTTGATCAAACATACTCGTCATCTTCCCAAAACTACGATTACTCATCATCACCACACCCAAACTTACGACAGAAAGGCCTGTAAGTAAGGTCGCAAAAAATTGGGTACTGAATCCTGCTGTTGATGTCTCAAGAGGTTGTTCCAGTTCTTCAACTTGGGGCATTTCATCCACACCATCATTTTCGGGTTGGTTTTCATAAAGTGCTGCATAATGGTTTGCTACTGAAGCAACAACCTTCGCATATTTTTGGGGTGAAACCTTTGGTTTAATGTCACGTCGTAACTGATCCAACGCTTCATCCAACGATTCCACATGTTCGAGTTTTAACCGTTCTAATTGTTTTGAATTAAGCATGATAGGTTACCTCGCGTTCCATCACAATTCGTGAATTTTGTTTATAAGCATGAATCAGACCCAAGACTAAACCTAATACCGCGATTACACCCCATGCAATAATACGGTATACCGATTGTGTTGGTTCAGCGATTTCAAAAATCTTTGTAATTTTATTGACATTAACTAAAGTTAAAAAGTAAAACAGCGTCCCAACCAAACTGTAAATACGATTTAGATCCCCACGCTTTTCTTTAAAAGCGATAGAATCCCAAACCATCAACAAACCCACACAAATTGAGGCAACCATCAAAAGCGAAACCATGACTTTCGTCTTCATTACATTGCCGGCAAAGCGTTCAATATGGGTCATGGCATCAAAGATATTTCCAAATGTCATTTGCGCTAATACCAATAAGAGCACTGCTCCACCTAAAAGCACTGCTGGTCCCCATTTATAAATTATAGTTCCAAAATTTCCCTTTGTTTTAAGTCGATATTCTTCAATCATTGTTTGCATACAATACCTCCTTGTCGGTCTTTACTCTTCTATCTTAGCACAAAGCATACCCAGGCTAGATTATTGACTTGGGTTTTCATGGATAATTCATAAGAAAAAAGGTGCATCGCACCTTTAAATTTTGTCATTTCGATTTGAAATATATTGAATGATATAAACAAGTGCCACAATCACCCCAATACCACCAAGGCCTCCTAAAAACCATCGATACGATTGTACACTTGGTTCATTAAACGCTAAATAGAGTAATAAAATCGCTAAAACACCATACAACGCACTATTAAGAAGCATATTGGATGAAGCAACCGTTTTGTGTTTAACTTGTGCCAATGCGACCCGTTGACATTTTTTTAGAAAATCAAAACGATAACGAAGTTCCGCAATAATAGCAAAGCCGCCTGCCAATAAAAGGCTGAGGTATGGTGGAACGTTAAAACTGAGAAGAAAAATCCCCATCATAATCGCAATGACATAGCGATTGCGATAAAAAACAACCTGTTTTTCTTGATTTTTATTCACTCGGTACACATCACGTGTTAGAAAATCAGTAAATGTATTTTTTTGGTTTTCGCTCATAATTGACTCCTTTTTCTTTATTGTACTGTAAACAATTTCGAATTCACTTGTCTTTTTTAACGAGGTTTTTGTATCTTTAACCAATTTGGTTGAGGTCCCCTCACCGCTTACCTATAATGACAGTGAACAATGAAAGATAGGAGACATACACACTATGTTTAACAACAACGAACAAACTTGGAAGGATCTCAAAGCGTTTGATACTGCAAATGAAATCCACCAACAACCGCAAACGTGGGATAAAACATACCACATTATTCTAGAACGTCGTCAAGAAATCCAAAATTTTATTAATCAAGTGATTAATGAAAAAGAATACGATGTAATCTTTACTGGAGCAGGTACCAGTGAATTTGTAGGAAATGCACTCGCACCTGTACTCGTTAAAGAGTTTAATTCAAACTTTAAATCCATCGCAACAACGGATATCGTAGCAACACCAGCGCTCTTTATTGATCCTGTGAAACCTACATTACTTGTATCCTTTGGTCGTTCCGGTAACTCACCTGAATCCATTGCAGCGGTAGATGTTGTGAATGAAATCAATAAAAATGCGAAACACTTAGTGATTACCTGTAATCATGAAGGAAAGCTTGCACTACGTGATGATGAAAACATCTTCTCAATCAAATTACCAAAAGAAACAAATGACCTCTCATTCGCAATGACAAGCAGTTTCTCAAACATGTTCCTTGCTGCGTTCTTGGCTTTCAACACTGACAACCTTGAAGCACTCTACCCTTCAATTAAAGACATTATCCGTGTGGGTTATGCATTTAATGAAGAAGGCTATAAAGTCGCAATGGAACTTGTAGAAAACTTTAAATTTGATCGTATTGTTTATCTTGGCGATGCAGATCAAAACGGTTTTGCTCAAGAATCCGCATTAAAAATGCTTGAACTGACTGCAGGTGAAGTTGTGACAATGCATAACTCACCACTTGGTTTCCGTCATGGACCTAAATCAATTGTAAATGGTACAACCCTGACAGTAGTCTACATGAAAGAAGATCCTTACACACGTCAATATCAAGTTGATATTATTAAGGAAATGAGTCCTCAACGTAATGGAAACCAAATCATGGTTGTAGATACAATGAACGACGATACAATTCGTGAACTCGTTGATGTTTATGTTTCAATTAACTATAATGAAGATACAAACAAAGATTTAGTTGGACTTAATATGGTGATGTATGCACAAGTACTTTCACTTTACAAATCGCTTGATTTAGATAAGTCACCGGATAATCCATGGCCATCAGGACTTGTAAACCGTGTCGTACAAGGTGTTATTATTTATCCATATTCCTACGAGGAGGAAAAATAGATGATTGGTATTGTCGTAACAGGACACGGACGTTTTGCGGAAGGTTTAACGTCTGCTGTAGAATTAATCGCTGGGAAACAACCCTCATATGAATCCGTACTCTTTTTAGAAGAAAAAGGACCTGAGGCGTTGTCTGAAGACTTAAAAGTTGCAATCAACAACGTTAACACTGGAGATGGTGTTCTTGTCTTTACAGACTTAAAAGGTGGAACACCGTTTAAAGAAGCCGTCATGATTGCGACACAACAAGAAAACGTGGAAGTTCTCACAGGAACCAATTTATCCATGTTACTTGAAGCCAGTCTTATGAGACTTGGTGAACCATTACTCCATGATTTCGCTTTATCATTAAGCGAGACCGGAGCATCGCAAGTCGATCTCTTTGACATCGCAGACTTACAACGCGATGATGATCTTGAAGATGGCGATGGCATCTAATCATTAAATCGAATTTGATAATCTTTCAAAGCTTATCAAATCAAATAAAAATACCAGCTAATCATCGCTGGTATTTTTATTGTATAAGGACTGCGCATACTCGGTGGGAGACAAGCCGAATTGTTTTTTAAACTTACGCGAGAAATAGTGAATTGAACTAAAACCTAAACGCATCGCTACCTCAGTAATGGGTAAGTTTTCTTCTAAAATCATGACTTGTGCTCGCATCATCTTAATGTCATTTATATACTGCTTTGGAGGCATATCCATGTTTTTCTTAAACAAAACCTGTAAACTTGAACGACTGATCGCAAAATGATCGCATAAATCCTCGACTGATATGGGTTCACAAATATTATTTAAGATATACTTGTTGATCTCATTAACCAACTCATTTTCAAAATTCGCTTGAATGGGATTGGAGTTCAAATGCTGTGTATGATTTGGACTGTCATACTGGATGACTAAGATAATCAATTCTTGGAGGTATGAAATCATTAAATCTCGTGAATACGGCACATTATATGTTTCTAAAATCGTTGAATGTTTAATAAAACTATTAAACAAATTATACATTTCTTGCGTACACGTAAAGACCTTATTCTTAATGTGATCAATATCATGCACATTGATATTCATGTCAAACATGATTGTTAAGTAAGAACATGATTTATCGCCCGCAATGCGCTGTTTATGAAATTGATTTGGGAAGTATAACATCATGCTTTGACTTTCAAGCGTGAATTCTTTGCCATCAATTTCCGTCACCAACTCCCCCGTATCCACATACGTAATTTCCCAATAGAAATGGGATTCTCCCGAAAAATGATAGTTTTTTCCCTTTACACTGTAATAATAGGAAAAAATATCTGTTACATAAAATTTAGGACGAATGGGTAGGTAACCAACTTCTTGTTCATTCTCGTAATGATGTACCGCGTAAACACCGTCCGATTGAATGGATTCTTCAATCACAGCACTTTGGGTAAGCGGAATTACGGTATAAGGAATATCTGGGTTTAATCGTGCAATCCGATGGATTACAAACTGTTCCGGATCGCCAGAAGGATCTAAAATCACAACCAATGCAATCCCTTCTAGAACTTCAAGGGTCACGGGTGCTGATACCGATTTTAAATATTTAGGAACCTTTCCTTCTACAAAGAATCGATGAACTTTATAGTTTGAAGGGTGATCTTGTACTTGTCCATACTTCAAGAATTGTGGGCTTGTCGTTTTTAAATACATAGTTTCTCCTTTTTTATTACGAATATTCTAATTTAATCATAAGATATTCTTGTTCTTATTGTGTGATAAGCAAACGAGTAAACACAAAAGTGCAAAACAAGTATAAAATTGTGCAAATATTATTTGTGAATGATAGGGTACACTTACAATATAAGAGCGCTTACATCTCTTATGGCAGAAGGAGGAGAGTTTAGATGCCTAATATTGTATTAACACGAATTGACAATCGATTAATTCATGGTCAGGTCGCAACACAATGGTGTTCCGCAATCGGAGCCAACTTAATTCTTGTTGCAAATGACGAAGTAGCATCAAATAAAATGCGTCAAGGTTTAATGGATATGGCTGCACCAAGTTATGCAACCACACGCTATTGGACTTTGCAAAAGACAATCGAAACAATTCATAAGGCTTCAGACAAACAAAAGATTTTTATTGTTTGCGAAAGCCCTGCTGACGTATTAACACTTGTGGAGGGTGGTGTTCCCATTACGAAAGTCAATATTGGAAACATGCATATGTCAGAAGGAAAACGTCAAGTAGCACAAGTTGTTGCTGTTGATGATCATGATGTGGAAGCATTTAGACGATTGAAAGAACTGGGTGTTGAACTTGAAATACGAAAAGTTCCAACCGAAAGTGCTGAAAACATCGATAAATTATTTCAATAATATATAGGAGGAAAGAATTATGAATAGTTTTTCAATTATTCAATACTTGCTCGTATTCATCGTTACATTTATTGTTGCGATTGATCAATTCAGTTTCCTTGAATCGCTATACCAACCAATCGTTGTTGGTCCCGTTGTCGGAGCGATTTTGGGAGATATGAAAACCGGGCTTGTTGTTGGGGGAACATATCAATTAATTCAAATTGGTAGTATGCCTGTTGGGGGAGCACAACCACCAAATGCAGTTATTGGTGGAATCATGGCAACAATCTTTGCAGTTTCCATGCCAAGTGTTGATCCAAGTGCCGCTGTGGGGATGGCGGTTCCATTTGCACTACTAGGTCAATATGCTGTAACAACAGCCTTTACCTTAATGTCACCTTTAATGAAGAAAGCGGATGAGGCAGCAAAAGCTGCGAATCCAAAAGCCATTGAACAAATCAACTATATCGGAATGGGTTTAATCGGGCTTCTCTTTGCAGTAATCATTATGGTAGGTATGAAACTTGGTGTTTCCTTTAGTGGAGCAATCGTTGATTGGTCATCCAATAACAGTTGGTTTATGGCTGGTCTTGCAGCGGGTGGTAAAATGATGCGTTATGTCGGATTCGCAATTCTTATGAAGATTATGCTTTCCGGAGAACTCTGGGGATTCTTCTTCCTTGGATTTGCATTCGCTACGATTATCAGTAAAGTTCCAGGACTTGGTGGTTCCGCATTGCTTATTATCGCAATGATTGGTACCGCAATCGCAATCTACGATTTCCAAACAAATACAAAACTACGTGACTTAACAGCAGGTGGAGGTGATGAAGATGGAATCTAATACATATAAAGATCTCAATCCAGCGCAACAACTGGATAAGAAAACATTAAATAAAATGGTTTGGCGTTCACTCTTCTTACAATCATCGTTCAACTATGAACGTATGCAAGCAGGTGGATGGCTCTACGGTATTTTACCTGGACTTGAGAAAATTCATACAGACAAAGATGATCTCTCAGCATCCATGGAACATAACTTAGAGTTCTTTAATACGCACCCATTCCTTGTTACGTTTGTAATGGGTATTGTGCTTTCACTTGAACAACAAAAAGCTGATATTCCAACCATTCGTGCCGTACGTGTTGCGGCTATGGGACCACTTGGTGGTATTGGGGATGCGCTCTTCTGGTTAACATTAGTACCAATTACGGCGGGACTTACTGCTAACATGGCAATTAATGGAAGTTTAATGGGACCAATCTTATTCCTCTTAATCTTCAATATTGCGCAATTTGCAGTTCGTTACTTCTTAATGCATAAATCGTATGAGCTTGGTACAAACGCTGTATCACTCTTTACAGAAAACGCGAAAGAGTTTACACGTGCCGCAAGCATTCTCGGTGTATTTATTGTTGGGGCACTTGTATCAAACTATGGTGCTACATCCCTACGTATTTCAATTGATCAAGGTGGTGGGGCCTTTATTAACTTCCAAGAAGTCTTGGATGGTATCTTGCCTCAATTGATTCCGTTAATTATTACACTGATGCTCTTTGTACTTGTTAAGAAACACAACTGGACCCCTACAAAATGTATTGGATTATTACTTGTAATGGGTCTTGTAGGTACTGCATTTGGTATTTGGGCTGAAGACTCGGGTGCACTTGATGCAAACGGTAATCCAATCCAAGGTGGTTATACACCAATTGTGGAATGGTATAAATTACCGACACCGAAAGAAGCAAAATAATCAGAAAATCAGGGATGCTCGCATCCCTTTTTTATTTGTCCAGATAATGTAGTTTGTGTAGTTTATGTAGGTTTTATAACATCTATGGTGTTTTTTATGACAGATAACCCATTCCAAACGGACTTGGATTATACAATGGTTCTATCAAAGAATGGAGAACCAGTTATGAAAAAAATCTTACAAAAACTAAGTCTTGGACTTATCACCGCAGTTTTAGTATCGACAACATTTACCGCAGTATCTGCGCAAGAACCAACCATCGTCGAAGATGTCATCATCGACCAAAAATTTGCGCATGCATCCGGACGTGTTGATTCCGACTTTTTCTATTATGAAGTTGTAATCAACAATAACGGGAAAAATACCGAACGCTTTGATGGTTACGACTTTAATGCCAACTTCAGCCTTAAAACCGCTCCTGAGGGACGACGTTTAAAATATGTCACCAATGCAATCGATCATGTCTATTACAAGAAAGATTGGTATGGCGGGGACCGCAAAGCCGCTACTGCGATGGTATGGGATAATGAAGAAGGACAATGGAAAGTACCAAACCCTTGGGTTGATATTGATGGGAATCCATTGGCAACAGTAACACCGGGGAATCCAAATGGCATTCGACTTCGCATGTTTGATACCGGTAAAGGTGCCTTGGCTCTACGTCCGAAATCTGAAACACCCCTCCCTGAAACGGGTCTGTCTGGTCCGTACCAATCCCTTTTGAATGGTGGTTGGAATTTAAAAGAAATCTCATTTAACAGCAAAGACAACAACGTGCTTGCATTTGATTTATTTGATGGCGAAACAAATATCGTAAATAATGGAAAAATCTTTGAAATCAGCCAAGAAAAAGATGAATCATTATGGCCTCATGCCCATGGTGCTTGGCATTCATTTAGCTTCGGTAATTATGTTTACTATGAAGTGGAAAATGATGCAAAGATTTCATATGAGCCTTTAACCATTCAAGATTCTTATAATCTTGATGAATCACTAACACTCAGCACATCAGCATCCATCACCGCACCGGTAACGTTTAAATTAAACTATCAATGGCAAGTAAGTGCCGATAACGATGTCTTTACCGATCTTGAAAACGAAAACGAAGCAACACTTTCACTTCAAGCAACAAAAGACAACGATGGCGCATTCTACCGCCTTGTGATCGGTGTTGATCGTTCAAGCACCGAAGTTACAACAAATGCCGTACAACTCAATGTAAATAAAAACCTTCTCTCATTTAATACACAATTAAGTGATGTTGTAAATCCTGAGTCACAATACCGTTATGCTCAAGAGTCCGTAGGAACCTTACCAACCCTATCTCATGAAACGCATGAGTTTATTGGATGGACTTACGATCAAGAAGGATTACAACCTGTAACAGAAACCGACACGCTTGAAGGGGATACTGTTTTATATGCTTCTTGGAATCGAATCCATGCATTAGAGCTTGTGGTCGATTCAAGCATTGAATACAAACTGGGTACAGTATGTGAAGAAACAGACTTCCTGCGAGATATCAACGCTCATGTGCGTCGTGTGGATGCATCCCGTATGCTTCCACAAATTCAACTAACTTCAAATTTTGATACCGTTGTGAATTTAAACCAACTTGGCAATTATGAAGTTACAGTATCCGTTTCAGATCCCACAACTTATAGTGTTTCCGAACAGAAGGTTATGGTAGGAATTGTGGATGGCGATGTGGAAACACCAACACCATCACTTCCAGAAACAGAAACACCCATTAAACCCAATCCTCGCCCGGAAACAAAACCCGAAGTAAAACCTAACTTACCACAAGGTCCAACACATATACAATCCGAAAACAACCTTGAAGAACGTGTTGAAAATGGAAATATCACAACATCAAAAAATACGGTCTTTGTAATTAATGATAACTCGGGACAGATTCATAGTAATGATGCGGTCGATATGGATTCACTTCCTAATACAGGAATGAATGCGAGTATCAAACCCTTTATCGGTCTTGGTATTGTCGTAGTTGGTATGTTCATGGCGACACGTCGCCGTAAAGACTAAAAAAACCCATTCCAATTGGAATGGGTTTTCTTTAACTAAGCTCCAAGCTCATCAACATGCGTTGCATATTGATAATCATCAAGGTAAAGCTTGATGTAATCTTTAATGAGGGCATCCGCATGATTCTCTACGATACCATCTTTAATACGACGGTATTGGTATGGCATGTATTGTGAGATCAATGTCATTGGAATTTCCACAGCATCTAAGTTTGCAACAAGTTTTGTAATCGCTGCTTGAACTGAAGGTACCGGCAAGTAGTAACGTGCACGATCACTGTAGCTGTATTTACGTTTAATAAAGAGTTCTGCTTCGGTTCCATGGTAATGTTTTTGCCAGTTACCCGGTTGGTCAAGCATTGCTGCTTCTAAAACATCCACAAAGTTTGATGGATCCGTACAGATTTGGCTTTCGATATGTGCAAGGGCAAAGAGTGCTTCACGGTATGCAAACGTTAATGCTGGCCCAACCTTCAAGATTGTGATACCATCTTCAACCATTTCACGTAGATGTGTCGGTGTTTGATAGTCTGTTGAATGACCTTCAAATACAAATGAATCAAATTCACGTTTTAACGTATCTGTAAGTTCTTTTGCATTTTCACGATTGTATTGGAATAAATCCGCATCACCAAACTCAACACCCGGTTGTACAACAATACCAATTACTGAATCAAATACTTTTTCCACATTGGCTGCTTTAAACGTTTCTTGGAATACACGGTATGTTTCTTTAAATGCTTCAGGAGATGTTACTGCTAAAGTATCTTCTTCCTCTTGAGCACCACCTGGAATTGGCACTTCACTACCAATAATAAATGCAGGGAATACTGCTTCGGGATCTTCTTTGAGTAAATCATCATAAGCTTCTAAACAAACTTTTGCCATCATTGCTGAACGACGTGCAATAGTTTCATTTGATAACACTTCTTCAGTGCTATCATCTGCAACACGCATTGATGTATCTAAGTGAATTTTTGTAAAGCCGGCACGAACATAAGCATAGACTAAGTCACATGCATTTTTCATTGCTTCATCTTCATTTAAATCCGTCCATGTTAAAGGACCTAAATGGTCACCACCAAGAATAATGCGTGATTTGTCATATCCAACTTTGTCGGATAATTCATAAACAAACGCTTTAAAATCAGCAGGTTGCATGCCTGTATAACCACCAAATTGATTTACTTGGTTTGCAGTTGCTTCGATTACTACTGAAGAATTGTGTTCTTTTGCGAACTCTAATGTTGCTTCAAGTACGGGTCCGCTTGCCGTACATGCAGAATAAACACCCACAGGACGTTTATTGTTTAATAAAAATAATGGATTTTTTTTCATCTATGTCACCTCTCGAGTATAGATTATCATGTTCAACGTAACAGTGATTTAGTTTAATAAACAATTCAGTTGTACTTTTCGATTTACGTTTGAAAAATGCAAACGAAACATTCGAAAGAAAAAAACGGCCGAAGCCGTTTTATTCTTTTATCAAATCTCAACCGCACCACTTTTACTTTTATTAAAGTCTATCTCATAGGCCGTTTTGAAGTCAAATATTTTTCGCGGCATTGAGTTAATTTTGAAGCAAATATCATCAAGATATTGTT
>NZ_SBAR01000016.1:0-27533 GCF_016617625.1 Erysipelothrix sp. strain 2 (EsS2-6-Brazil) | reverse complement strand
TCTCTTTTTAACTCTGACGAGTTTTGTTTATTTATTTATCCGTATTTCTTTTTGAAATTGACGTTTCCTGTTTAGTTTTCAAAGACCATTTTCTGCACTCGGTTTCCCTTAGCGCTTGTATATAATACCACCCTCTTTATCCACCGTCAACACTATTTTCACTTTATTTTAAGTTTGTTCTTAAATAATTTGCATATGTGATTTTAAAGTTTTGTTTGGTTATTTTAAGTTTGTTCTTAAATAATTTGCATATGTGATTTTAAAGTTTTGTTTGGGTGCTTTTAAGCAATAAAAAAAGGGGAATATCCCCTTTAAACCACTTAATCATTTATTTTTATTTCTTTCAAGAGTCTTAAACTGTTTAAAATCACTAGAATTGTACTTCCTTCATGACCAACTACACCAAGTGGAAGTGATATGCGGTCAAAGAAGTTGGAGATGACTAATAGAAGAATGACACCAATTGCGAAGCCAACATTTTGAATTACAATCTTTCGAAGTTTTAAAGAGAGTTCGATAGCATATCGGATTCCGGTGATATCATCTTTAACCAGAATAATATCTGCAGCCTCCATTGCTATGTCGGTTCCACTTCCCATTGCAACCCCAATAGTTGCATTCGCAAGCGCGGGCGCATCGTTAATTCCATCTCCGATCATTACAACGGTTCCATATTCTCGTTCCAAATCACGAATAATAGTTGCTTTTTCATCCGGAAGACATTCCGCAATAATTTTTGAGACGCCAATTTGAGATCCAATATTCTCTGCTGTTTTCTGGTTATCACCTGTAATCATGACTGTCTTGATATTATTTTTGTTTAACCAACGAACCAAAGATAACGCTTCGGGACGAATTACGTCCGTCAGACCAAGCACACCAATAACATCTCCATCTTGTTGGACGTATACAAGACTATTCCCTCTTTCTGCAAATTCAAGTCCTTTGTCTGTAACAATTTGATCTTCTGAAGTCATATGGTCGAGTTTACCGATTCGATATTCTTTTCCTGCATAAACCCCTTTAATTCCATACCCTGCAATTTCTTCAACATTGTTTGCGGATGGATACTCTTCGATTTTTAATTCATTATAAAGACCTGTTACTACCGCACTCGCAAGTGGATGCGTTGAGTACTGTTCAATTGCAATGATCGCTTCACCGACCTCACGCGCATCAACATCATCAATATAGAATATATCAGTTAACGATGGTACACCCTGCGTTAATGTTCCGGTCTTATCAAAAGCAACTGCTTTTGCATCCATCATGTTTTCAAAATGGATACCGCCTTTTACCAATATACCGCGCTTTGCACCGTTTGAAATTGCCGATAAGGTTGCAGGTGTTACCGATGCAATAAGGGCACATGGTGATGCAACAACCAATAAAATCATTCCACGATAAAATGCCTCTTGGAACGATTGACCCATTGTGAGGATAGGAATAAGAATTACCAATAAAACAACAACCAATACAATACGTGCATAGTAATCTTCAATACGCTCAATAAAACGAGCTGTCTTTGACGGATATTGTTGTGCTTCTTCAACCATCTTCACAATTTTTTGAATAAGTGTATCGTTAACCAAAGTATTAACTTCAATGGTTAATGGATTCGAAATGTTGAGTGTTCCTCCAAAGACCATGTCTCCAACACTCTTTTCTTTAGGCATTGATTCACCTGTAATTGCCGCCTCTTCGATACTGCTTTGACCTTTGTAAATCATTGCATCAATTGGAACGGTTTCTCCAACAGCAACAATGACCTTACCGCCAATCTCTAACGCTTCGACGGGTACAACTTCAGTACTTCCATTTTTATTCATTCGTGTAGCTTCTGTTGGTTGCAGTTCCATTAAAGAACGAATTTCACGTTGACTACGGTCAAGGGTTAGCTCTTCTAGCGCTCCTGATAAAGAAAAAATAAATATTAAGACTGCACCTTCCATATAATAGCCGATTAAACATGCTCCAATAGCAGATAGAATCATTAAAAGTTCCACATTCAAATGTTTATTTTGAACTGTATCTGTAATCCCTTCTTTCGTTTGGTTATAGCCACCAATCGCAATTGCCAAAATTAATAGTACGTTGTTATTAAGTATTGCTCCTAGCAACAACAGAATCCCACAGATTATGGTTTCTTTTAAACTTAATAATGTTTCTTTCCACATAACTAACCCTCCAATAATAATGATAATGATTATCAATATATGTATATTATACCATCTTGAATTGATAAATCCACTCATAAGGTATAAGATTATTCATTCTTTAAATAAAATAATTCACAAGGTTGAATAAAAAAATAGAGCACATAAGCTCTATTTAATTTTATATTTATTAGGGTTCGTACCTAAATGTAGGTTTTCATTGTGGTTATTCACAACATCTACTTCAGCATTTGTTAATTCAAAATCAAAAATATCAAAGTTTTCTTCCAATCGCTCAAACGATTGCGTTTTTGGGAATACGATCCAATCTGTTTGTATCTGCCATCTTAATGTAATCTGTGCAGGTGTTTTATGATACTTCTGCGCTAACTTGACAATGGCTTCACTTTCAGAAACTTTATTACGAGCAATTGGCATCCATCCTTCGCACGCGATATTATGTCGATCGCACACTTTTTTTAATTCTTCCTGAACTAAATATGGATGACGTTCAATTTGATTTACCATCGGAATAACCGTCGCTTCTTCTAACAAAATTTCTAACTGTTCTACATTAAAGTTCGAAACGCCGATTGCCTTAGCTCTCTTATTCCTATAGATTTCTTCAAAAGCACGCCATGTATCACATGAGGCTGGCTGTGGCCAGTGGATTAAATAAAGATCAACATAGTCCAAACCAAGCTTTTTTAACGATAAATCAAAAGCCTGAAGTGCCGATTCATAGCCTTGATCCTCATTCCAACACTTTGTCGTAATAAAAAGTTCTTCTCGTGGAATTCCAGAATCTTTAATCGCACGTCCAACTTCCACTTCATTATTATAAATCATGGCAGTATCAATATGACGATATCCAAGTTCAAGCGCTTTTAATACAATTTGATATGCATCATCTTCCACCAAGCGATATGTTCCCAAGCCCAACATCGGCATCGTAGTTCCATTACGCAACTTTTTAAATTTCATGAGAGTCCTCCCAATTCTTCCTTAATTCGTTCCCAGAGTGTTTTTTTCTTTACGAGCGCTTTTATGTCATCCTTATGTTTTTCAATAACAAGATCCGCACGATCCATGGTAAAACGACCTTTACCAAGTTCAAAAACCCACACATCATCGAGCGGAACATTTATATGAATATCCGCTTTCTTCACAATATGATAATCTTCTTCAATCCGCATCAGATCCATGCAACGTGTCGCAATAGCCATCAGTGAATTATATTCATGAAATGACTCATTAGAATGCATCGTTACAGCGATTGTTTTGTCAGCACCATATGCCTCTACTAATTCGAGTGGCAGGTTCATTCGCACACCACCATCTACCAGCATATATCCCTGGTATTCCATTGCTGCTATCACAAACGGAAATGAACACGATGCACGCACCGCTTTAGCCAACGGAATATCCGTAACAATCTCCCACATTGGATCAAGCGTTTTAAATTCATTGGGATGTGAAACAAAGCAGATGATTTTCCCCGTGGTTAAATCAACAGCTGGAATCGCAAGTGGAATTTTCACCTCTGAAATATTATGTACCCCGATTTCATCAAGAACTTTTTGAAGTTCATCTTCGAGTTCTTGTCCATCCACATATCCACCCGTAAGTTTTTCTTTTGAAAATGGAAGTAATTTAAGGCTTGGCTTTGAGAAAATATGCTTTTCTTTAATATTTCGCTCTAATTTCAAAACAATATCCGTCAATTCATCGGAGGTTAATCCACAGGATACCAGAGCAGCAATTACAGAACCCATTGATGTTCCTGACACCATATCAATTTTTATGTTCTCTTCGTTTAATGCTCGAATAACAGGAAGTTGAGAAATTGATTTAACACCGCCTCCTGATAAAGCTAATCCTATTTTATTCATATTGACACCTCTATCCTTATTATACTATAAAATATTCGATCTATTCGATAAACGCATGAAATTGACACGGTGACGCTGAAGTGTCGTATAATAGTTTTAATTAAAGGAGCCACTATGACACAAATATTATTAATACTTATTATTGTACTTTTACTTATCCTTATATATTTGCAATTAAGTTTTCAACGAAATCCTACGAATCTTGACGACATTACCAATCAGGTCTCACAACTTAAAGATTTGGTAACACATCAAGCAAACAACGCAATGAATCAAATGGTTGCACTTGATTTTGAAAGTCGAGAGAAGACCTCTGATAAGTTTAATCAATTTACAGACCGAATAGATATCCGTTTTAATGACCTAACACAAAGAAATATTGTATTTGAAAAAGAGGTCAATCGCGCTTTAATCCTCTTTCACGACAAAATGAATCTTCAATTGGATCAACAGTTTACAAAACTCACAGAGAGTGTGGAAAAAAGATTACTGCTTATGGACGAAAAAGTAAACCAATCACTGGATCAGGGATTTAAAAAAACTAACGACACCTTCACAAATATCGTGGAGCGATTAAGTAAGATTGATGAAGCCCAAAAGAAAATTGATGCCCTTTCAGTTGAGATTGTTTCATTACAAGATGTTCTTACCGATAAAAAAACACGCGGAACTTTTGGAGAAGTGCAGCTGCATCAAATTTTAGCGTCAATTTTCGGGGATAAAAATGATCGAATTTACCAAATGCAGTACAACTTATCACCAGGCATACGACCTGATGCAGTTCTTTTTGCACCCGAGCCACTTGGTACACTAGTTATCGACTCCAAATTCCCACTTGAGAATTATCGACGTATGATTGATAAATCTTTGGACCCAAACCAACGACAAAATGCAGAACGACAGTTTGTTCTTGATTGCAAGAAGCATATTGATGCAATTTCGAATAAATATATCATTTCAGGGGTTACTTCGGATCAAGCATTAATGTTTGTTCCTGCCGAAGCTGTATTTGCTACCATTAACGCTTATCATTCGGACATCTTGGAATATGCACAAAGAAAACGTGTGTGGCTGGTTTCACCAACAACACTTATGAGCACACTGACGACAATTCAAACTATCCTCGTAAATCTCGAACGCGAAAAATATGCAAGTGTCATCCACGATGAACTCAATCGCTTGCACACTGAATTTGACCGTTATCGTTTGCGATGGGATAATTTAAGTAAACATATTGAAAATGTCAATCAAGATGTCAAGGATTTACACATCACATCTCGCAAGATATCCAGTCGCTTTGAGTCAATTTCTGGTGTGGATCGCGAAGCCCTCTCACAAACACAGATTGATAATCAACAATCGCAATGATAACTTTTATTGGTAGGGCATTTATGGGCGCCTTACACCCTTTCTGTCCTAATTTATTGTAGGATACACATGATGATGTTTTTACACGTCTAATAATTATGAAGGAGAATATTGAATATGAAATTAATTGCTTATGCTGTCCGCCCCGATGAAACGGAAGCGTTTGAACGTTATGCTAAAGAAATGAACATTGAATTAAAAGTTGTTCCTGCGCAACTTAGCAAGGATAATGCGTTAGAAGCTAAGGGTTATGAGGCAGTGGCTTTTCTCGGTAACTGCGATGCAAGTCGAGGCGTTCTTGAGATTCTTGCGCAGGGCGGGACAAAATACATCGCATCTCGTTCGGCTGGGTTTAATAATGTCGACATGGATGCCGTTCGCGATCTCGGTCTAAAATTCTCAAATGCAACGTACTCTCCCAATTGTGTTGCCGATTTTGCGGTAATGTTAATTCTAATGTCATTACGTAATATGAAAGCAATCATGAAACGTACAGAAATCAAGGATTATTCTTTAGCCGGTCTTCAAGGAAAAGAGATGCATAACATGACATTTGGTGTTATTGGAACCGGACGTATCGGATGTATTACTGCACGTAACCTCTCAGGGTTTGGTGGCCGTATTATTGGATATGACCTTTATGAAAATGATGCCATTAAAGATGTTTTAACTTATGTGGATCTTGAAACACTTCTAAAAGAAGCGGATGTCATTACACTACACGCACCGCTCTTTGAATCAACACACCACATCATCAACGACAAGCATCTTGCGCTTACAAAACCTGGTGTAGTAATTGTCAACTGCGCACGTGGAGAATTAATTGATACAGATGCACTCATTAAATATGTTGAAAACGGTCATATTGGTGCTGTAGGTCTTGATGTTCTTGAAGGTGAACTCGGCATCTTCCATAAAGACCACCGCTTATCCACACTGACAAATCACCAACTAACGTTATTAGAAAGTCATAAGAACGTTATTATCACACCGCATTGTGCTTTCTACACAGATCAAGCTGTATCGGACATGGTCGAGGTTGCCTTGCGCTCTTTGGATTCTTTTGTTAAAACAAATGAAAGTCCATGGGAGATTCAATAAATTCTATTTCTGAAAAGGATTAATCTATATTAATCCTTTTTCTTAACGTTTACCCTAACAATATATACCAAAAGGAGATTATATGAGTATATTTATCTTTGATATGGATGACACGCTCTACGATCAAATTATTCCATTTAAAAAAGCGCTCGATGACGCTGGATTTATTGACGTAAAAGATGTCCGTTCGTTATACATTCAAAGTCGTATCTACAGTGATTCTGTGTTTGAAGCAACCCAAAATGGCACAATGACAAACCTCGAAATGAGACGTTTTCGAATTCAAAAACCTCTCGAAGATATTGGAATCCAAATAAGTCCTGCCGAAGCAGATTTTTTTCAAGAACGCTACGCATATCACTTGGATCACCTCGAACTGCATCCTGCCATTCATGATTTATTCACTATCCTTAATAGTCGCAACATACCTTTTTATGTCTTAACGAATGGCCCTTCCGAACATCAATGGAAGAAAATTAAAGCCTTACGTTTGGAAGATTACATGCCTCATTCCCAGATCATTGTTTCCGGGGATGTCGGATATTATAAACCTTCCCGGGAAATATTCCAAGTTATTGAAGCACAACAAACTGGCTCTCTAATTATGATTGGCGATTCCCTCGCAAACGACGTTCTTGGCGCAAGAAATGCAGGATGGGAAGCTGTTTGGTTTAATCATCGGCGTCGTGATGGTTATTATGATGGTCTCACTCTATTTTCATTTAGTCAGATAAAGTCGTATGTTTTAAATTCCATAAATAAAGAAGCTGTGGGGCTGACCTCGGTTAATGGGACTCCTTAATAAGAACAGTCAATCCGCACGGAGTTCAATTTGGATCAAGAACGTAATCGTTTAAGTCTTGAAAGACCGAGCACTGATGAATCTTTGATGATGTTCAACACATTCTTAGTACACAAAGAAGGAAGAAAGAATCATTAAAACAGTATGGATATCACTCTCAACGATGGCTATCAGATAACATCACGCATATTGAGACGCGATACGTATCCTCTGGGAAAGAACACGGTTTCAAGCATTAGGCAGTATTTTAATCTTCAATGTTGAGTCACGAAAAACTGGGATTTATATCTTCGGTACATTACCGCAAGTTACAAATCCCAGTTTATTTTTTTAGAGTCCCCGTCTCGTTCCTCTTTTATTTTCTTTTGTCGATATGAACAATCTTTTTATTTTGAATATAATGCCGGGTAATACGTTCGCTAAGGGTTGATAGAAGTACG
Source organism: Erysipelothrix sp. strain 2 (EsS2-6-Brazil) (assembly GCF_016617625.1). NCBI lineage: Bacteria > Bacillati > Bacillota > Erysipelotrichia > Erysipelotrichales > Erysipelotrichaceae > Erysipelothrix > Erysipelothrix sp. strain 2 (EsS2-6-Brazil). Next base: position 19,774 of record NZ_SBAR01000016.1, on the reverse strand, counting down.
TACTTCGAAATCCCTGTAATGTTTTCTAGTTGCGCACAGGTTCTATGTTCACCAATCAGTTCAACGACATCACCCAAACAAACATGTTCATCAATTCGTATCATCGTCTGATCCATACATATTTTTCCTACAATCGAATACGGTCTTCCATTAATATACACCGGAACTAAATTATTTCTTACATCGAAACAATCAGCATAGCCTATTGGCATGGTTCCAAATAACTCTTTGGTCTCCACTTCATAGGTGTAATCATAACCAATTGACTCCCCTGCCTCGACCTCATCGATATGCAATATCGTGGAATGCAGAGACAGCACTGGTTTTAATACTGGCATATCCACTCGATACCCGTAGACCGCAAGTCCCATACGAAAACCATTTATGACTGAACTGTTTTTAATAATTGAAACCGGTGCATTCCCAACATGAACCCATTTAAAATCACGGTTCGATGTGGTGACAATTTTTTCAAAACGTGCTAATTGTTCACGTCCTTTTTCAAGATTTTCAGGGCTTGGAAAATGGGTGTAAATTCCTTCCAGTGAAACCTCACTCGATAGAATTTCTTCAATTTCTTGATTGTGTTTTATTCCAATTCGGTTCATGCCTACATTGATTTCTAAATGCAACCGCAGGTCGAGGTCTAACGTTTGAACTTTACGAAACCATTCAATTGAAGGAATGGTGTATACGAATTGCTCTTGATGATTTGATGCAATGAAATTTGGATCAACATAACTGAAAATTAGAATATCATGAAGGATTCCTTTTTCAACCAAACGTTGCGCCTCGTCGATTGATGAAACACAAATAAACGGGAGATTTTCTTCGATCATGATGCGACTGCATTCAACATCACCATGACCATAAGCATTTGCTTTTACAACACCAAAAAGCGACTTCCCTGTCACTTCTTTTATTTTATTAATATTGTATGAAAGATTGTCGAGATTTATCGTTGCAATCGTCTCTCTACCATCCATTAAATAATCCTCGAATAATTATAACTTATATAAATCGCTAGCAAACGATATGCAATCCATAAAACGGAATGAATCTCGTTTTGTGCTGCATACTTAAAGATAATTTGATAACTACTTAACTCGAAAAGGCCCGCAATTCCCATAACGGTCACGACATCACTAATGATGATTGCCAACAAAGTAAACAAGGCTGCGATAATCGAAAATTTCATTTGGACGCCACGACCAAATTTCTGAATCGCAAGTGCAATAAGATACCCAACACCTACAATAACTAATGAGAAGTTCGCAACTTTATTTCTAAAAATTCCTGATACAATTCCTAAGACTACTGCCGAAACTACCCCAACAAGTAGTGCTACATTAAATCTTTGTTTCTGTGTTAATGATCGTGTATTAAAGATTTCCATAATGGTTTCGTTCTCCTTTATATCATTTTATGATTAACATAATTAATAAAGTTATCATAAGCAATCGCATTTGTAAATTTTTCACCCAAGGTATTTTCGATTTCCAGAAGTAAATTTTGTGTTTTTGAAGCGTCTTCTAGATACTTGATTTTAGTTGCAATCCCATCAAAATCTGAACCAAGTCCAATTTGCTGCTCACAACCCATTTCTACTAAGTATTCTATATGACGTACTAAATCAGAAATTTCGGTTTCTTTTTCGTCATCGGTTACAAAAGCATCATAGTACACGACATGAATTGGAAAACCCCCTTCAAGCATACGTCTGATTTGATTATCATTTAAATTACGCCGATGGCTCGCAATAGCCTTCACATTTGAATGACTTGCAATAACATGCTTTGCACTATTAAGTACGTCATCAAAACCTTTTAAACTAATATGAGATACATCTACAAACAAATTTCGTTCATTGAGTTCTTCCACTACATTAAATCCAAAAGCAGTCAGACCTGCGCCACGTGGCTCACCAATTCCATCACATGCTAGATTCGCATCATTCCATGTCATCCCAATGGAGAGAACCCCCTCATCCAACAAATGCTTTACTTTTTCCATGTCATTTCCAACACAATCAAGACCTTCTAAAGTTAAAAATGTACCAATTTCATCCGACCCTAGTTTCTCGATATCACTAAAAGATCTTATTTGAACGACATGAGGTATTGTAAGCACACGATGTTTATATGCATCAATCTGTTCGAGAGCAATTTGATATTTATCATTAAAGTTTAAATCGGGATCTATAAAGATTGCCATCGCTTGAACTTTCGTATTGCTTGCTTTTAATTTTTCATAATTGACATCTAATTCATTTGAATCTTTAAAATTAAGTGATTGATCCTGTTGGAGTTTCAAAAGCACATCACAGTGCCAATCAATGATTTTATATTTTTTTGTCATACGCGAGTCTTTCTCCCCCATCTTTTAAAGTTATTCTACCACAAAGTTGGTATCCTGTTTTCATCAACAGTGCATTCATAGCAAGATTGTTTTTATGCGTATCGATTCGAACCACGGAAAAGCCTGCTTTTCCACAAGTGTTTTCTATCTGTTTAAGAGCATGTGTCGCAATTTTCTGACCATAATATGCTGGATGAATCGCAATTCGATGGATTACCGCATAGGGACCTTCTTCATTCCATTGCCCCTCTTCAATCGTATCATAATTTTCATCATTACCCAGTTGAAGCATCAAGGTTCCTACCAAATCTTGTTCCTTGAGAATCACAAAGCCATTCTCATTTTTGATATCGTTTCGTATGGTATCTTCGTTTGGATACCCATTTTGCCATTGATCAATACCTTTATCGCGAAACATCGCTTTAGCTTGTTCAATAATATGCATGATCTCGGGTAAATCACCAATTTTAGCTTTTCGTATCTGTATTGTCATCATAATCCCTCTTGTTTTCCTAGATATCTCGATTGAAATTCTTTCATAAATAAAGAATACTCTTAACCCTTAGATTTTGTTATAATTAGAGTATGAAAAAAACAAAAAATTATTTACTTTGCATTGCTGGTGCAATAATGTTTGCACTCTCTGTTAATCTATTTATTATTCCTGCCCAGATTTACAATGGTGGTATGGTGGGGATCGCGCAGTTATTGCGTGATGCCATCCAATACGTCTTCAAATTTGAATTTGGTTTTGACATTGCTGGAATCGTAAATTTATTTCTTAATATTCCTTTGCTTATCTTTGCATGGTTCAAGTTTTCGCATTCTTTTGTGCGTTATACACTTGTCACTATTGTAACACAAGCAATCTGTTTTACATTAATTCCTGTTATGAGTCAGCCAATTGTAGATGATGTTTTTATTTCAATTATCATTGCGGCTGTGCTTGGTGCCTTCGGTGCCTCACTTTCATATCGCGCCAAAGGGTCCTCGGGTGGTTTGGATGTAATTGGTTTTTATCTATCTCAAAAAAAGAAAGGAAGTTTGGGTTCATTATATTTAATGGTGAACTGTTCAATTTATCTTGTGTGTTTAATTGTTTATAATGCACAAACCGCACTTTATTCGCTCGTGTACTCCTTTATCTTTTCCTTCTGTCTTGATAAGTTCCATGAACATAATATTGAGGTAAGTGTAATGGTATATACGAAAAATAAAGATATCAAACGTGAAATTATTGAAGTTATCCATCGTGGCGTAACGTATTGGGATGGCTATGGTGCATATACCGGGAGTCAAATGGATGTATTTGTAACCATTGTTGCGCAAAGTGAAGTTGTTGAATTAAAACAACTTATTCGAAAACATGATCCCAATGCCTTTATCATTGTCACAAAAAATTTAAAAGTAGACGGAGGATTTGAAAAACGTCTCATCTAGGAGGTAAGTATGTTTGTTCCAGAATATAATGGCAACTTAAGATCGCACATTATTCGTGTGCCTGAATCGATTCAGGAAGCAAGTGGAATTAAATTATTTGGTCGTACAATTAAGTCATTTTTATTCACGACTGATGTCGCAATTATTCGTAATTGTAATGCCGATGCAGTTATCGCAATTTATCCTTTTACACCCCAACCAATAATTACACACGCAATTAAAAACGTTGCGGATGTTCCCGTCTTTTCTGGAATTGGTGGTGGCACTACCCGTGGACTTCGCGTTGTAGGTCTTGCAGTTGACGCTGAACAACAAGGTGCAACAGGTGTTGTCCTAAATGCTCCAACTACAAATAAATTAATACGTCTTGTGAAACAAGCGATTGAGATTCCGATTATCATCACCGTTCTTAACGAAAATGAAGATATTCAGGCACGTCTTGATGCCGGTGCAACAATCCTAAATGTATCCGCGGCAGCGCGCACACCCGAAGTTGTTGCGGCAATTCGAAAGAATCATCCGCAAGTACCAATTATCGCGACTGGTGGCCCTACTGAAGAATCATGTCGGAAAACCATACAAGCTGGCGCAAACGCTGTATCCTTTACACCCCCAAGCACAGCCGATATGTTTAAAGACTTGATGGCTACCTATCGAGAGTAAGCATATTACATAATAATTCAGCCAGAGTGTGATAACATAACTTAAAAGAGGTGACACAATGAAATTAGAAGTATCAAAAGAAGCAGCAGAGTGGTATATTCGCGAACTGAATCTTAAAGCAAACGACAGCGTTAAATTTTTTGGAAAGGTTTATGGTCCTCACGGTGGTTTCTCATTTGCGTTGGCAATTATGGAACCAAGTAGACCACTGGAAATGATCAAAGTAGAAGGCATCAACTTTTATGTTGAAAAGTCAGATGACTGGTTTTTTGCCGATAAAGACCTCAGTATTACGTTTGATAAAGAACGTGATGAACCAAAATACGATGTCACAATTATAGAGGGGTAACCCTCTTTTTTTTACTTTCTTCTAGATATCATAGACTTTTAATATTTTATGATAAAATAATCTTAGAGGTGAGTTTATGTCACGAAATGAAGTTATTATTAATAATCAAAAATTTAAAGTGCCCACAGACTTTGTAAATCAAACCAAAAATTTCATTGCTTTAATGCTTTTATATGATTGCGCAGTACGCGAAATCACCACCAAACTTGAAATTTTGGACAGAGAACTTGGAACACTTACGACCCGAAATCCAATTACAACCATAAAATCACGCGTTAAAAAACCACAAAGTATTGTGGAAAAGCTACTTAGACTTGAAGTCCCTTTGAATGTGGATTCAATCCCTCAGCACTTAAATGACGTTGCAGGTGTTCGGGTAATCTGTTCATACATTGATGATATCTATATTGTCGCAGATATGATTTCAAATCAAGATGATATCCAAGTCCTTGAAATTAAAGATTATATTCAATTTCCTAAAGAGAACGGTTACCGCAGTCTTCATTTAATTGTGGAGGTTCCCGTCTTTCTTTCAGATGGAAAACATTACGCTAAAGTAGAAATTCAAATTCGTACAATTGCCATGGATTTTTGGGCTTCATTAGAGCACGAAATTCGTTACAAAAAAGATCATCGCCATCTTGAATTAGTATCCGAAGAACTTTTCGACTGTGCAGAGACGATTGCAAAAACAGATCAAAAAATGCTTGATATTCGAAATTTAATTGACGATGAAAATTCAAAGAGTAATTTTTAGAACGCTTATGCGTTCTTTTTATTGTTTTCTGGGTGTTCTTTTATTCATTTAATGCTTTTTATTTAAGAAAAATTAAGTTATATTTATGAAAAAGGAAGTGATTTATGCGTAATCAAACAAACCGGCTTTTCTTATATTTAAGTATTTTACTTATTGGCTCTGCATTTGTTCTTGATTCACCCGAAACCATTTTTTCTGGAATGATTCAGATCATTGTTCAGTCAGATATTTTGATTACCGATTATTTCGCAATCGGCGGTGTTGGTGCAGCTTTATTTAATGCTGGTCTAATCACGCTTATTTCCGTTTTAATCATTATGTATTCTGAGACCGAGTTTTCAGGCTCGGTCATAGCCTCAATTATGCTTATGTTAAGTTTCGGATTGTTTGGTAAAAACATTGTCAATATTATTCCGATACTCATTGGTACTTATCTTTATGCGCTTGTAACCAAAGAAGCTTACAAAGATATTGTCCATATGTCTTTACTGGCGACAAGCTTTTCTCCAATTGTTAGTGAATTAATGTTTGTCGTCAATCTCCCTCTATACTTACGGCTGATTCTAAGTATTACAGTTGGACTTTCAATTGGTTTTACGATTAAACCCGTAGCACGCTCTCTATATAAAGTTCACGATGGTTATAGTCTTGCGAATATTGGGTTTGCGGTTGGAATTATGAGTACCCTCTATGTTTCGATTATGAAATCGTATGGCTATGTCCCTTATAAGCGATTAATCGTAACGACAGAATACACAATTCCCTCTGCCGTTGTATTGTCGATTTTGTTTCTCTTGCTTTTCTATATCGGTTGGCTCAGTGATCATGACGCTTTTAGTAAATACCGCCAATTACTTCGTGAAACCGGTCATGGGGACAATGATTTTTATAAAAAATATGGCCTCGGTGCTGTTTTAATTAATATGTCCGTGAACGGATTCTTAGCTTTATTCTTTGTGCTCGTGGTTGCGAAAGGTGCACTTAACGGACCGAATATTGGGGGCATCCTTACCATCATTGGTTTTTCAGGGGCTGGGAAGCATTGGAGAAATATCACCCCGATATTTATTGGTGTGTATCTTGGCGGTCTTACGAAAAGTTGGTCATTAGATCAGCCTGCCGTTTTACTTGGCGCCTTATTTAGCACCGCGCTGGCTCCAATAGCTGGTGACTTTGGATTTATTTGGGGCATTGTCGCTGGATTTATTAATTCCTCAGTTGTTTTAAATTCCGGTTCGTTACATGCTGGTATGAACCTCTATAATACGGGGTTTGCTGTAGGTATTGTAGCAGCGGTAATGGTTCCTGTGCTTCGCTTATTTATCCCTTTAAAAGAACAACGTTTTAAGTGATGCACTCTTGAATATGTATTGCTTTGAAGTTGGTGACACCAACTTCTTTTTTTGTGCTAAAACGTATCTGTTCGGTATGATTGTGATATAATTCTAAAAAGGAGTGACACATATGAAACAATTAGAATTAAAAGATTTTTTGAATTATACTTATTTGGCTTCACTTACAACAAGTCCTGCTAAGAAACACATGGCATTTATTAAATCGGTTGGACGTTATGATGAAAACGATTATGTTCACGATCTCTATCTTTCCGACGGATTAACACACAAACGAATATTTGATTTAGGAAATGATTCACGTTATTTTTGGGAAACGGATAATACCCTTTTACTCCCTTTAGCGCGCTTAGAGTCTGAAAAAGAAGCATTAAAATCTAAACATTCAGTCTTTTATCGCTACGATATTCACTCAGGTGAACTGAATCATGCCTACACGTTTAAATTTCCAGTAGGATCTTTGAAAGTCATTGATGAGAATCATTTATTGCTTTCAGGAAGTTTAAGTGTCACCGATCATGTATTCCTTGATGGCGATGATGATGCGCGATCAAAATATAACGCAGAAGTAGAATCCAGTTCATTTTTCGAAGTCTTCGAAGAAATCCCTTTCTACTCAAACGGCGGCGGTTTTAACCAAGCCAAACGAAGTCAGTTGTTTATTTATACGATTGATGAAGACCGTTATGTCGCCCTCTCAGATAAAAACGAAGATATTTCACTCTATCATTTTGATAAAGAAAAACAATGCATGATTTATGCTCGTGAAGTTGCAACAGGTAAACCGGATTTCTATCAAGATATCTATCTTTATGATTTTACGAAAAATGAAGAGACAGCACTGTATACGCAACATAATTTTTCATTCAGTTCCGTATTTATGATTCATCAAACAATTTATGCATTCGGTAGTAATTTAAACGATTATGGTATCAATCAAAATGGCGATCTCTATCAAATTACCCACAACGCACTTATCAAGGTTCAAGATTTCGGTTTAAGTGCCTGGGGGTCCATTGGAAGTGATGTCCGATACGTAGATTCCATTACAAGTCGTGTTGTTGATGATGTGTATTATTTTGTAGGAACATATCGTGATCGAACAGTGCTTTATAGTTTTGATGGAACATCCATCAAACGTGCATTTGATGCACCCGGTAGTCTTGATGGTTGGATTAAATTTAATGATGAGTTTTACGGTATTGGTCTTTACAATAATAATCTTCAAGAACTTTATCGACTTGACCTCGCTAACAATGCAGTCACAATGGTTTCGGAATTTAATCAGTCTATTTTAAAAGATACCTACATCGCAAAACCCGAACACTTTGAATATACTCATGATGGTCAGTTGCTTGATGGTTGGGTCCTTTTACCTCAAGATTACGACCCAACTTCATCATATCCCGCCATCTTAGATATTCATGGCGGACCAAAAACTATTTATTCTGATGTTTTCTATCATGAAATGCAAGTTTGGGCAAATAAAGGTTATATTGTCTTCTTTACAAACCCACGCGGCGGTGATGTCTATGGAAATGAATTTATGGATATCTTTGGTCGTTATGGTGATGTTGACTATGCTGATCTGATGAAGTTTACAGATATCGTCTTGGATCGCTACGCTATTGATCCGAAGCGCGTCGGGGTAACTGGAGGTTCTTATGGCGGATTTATGACAAACTGGATTGTTGGTCATACAAATCGCTTTAAATGTGCAGCAACCCAACGCTCAATTTCAAATTGGATTTCATTCTATGGGACTTCAGATATTGGATTCTATTTCGCTGATGATCAAACGGCAGCAGATCCCCTTGAAGATACTGAAAAGATGTGGAATCAATCACCACTAAAATATGCTCGCAACGTGAAAACACCGTTACTCTTTATTCACTCTGATGAAGATTATCGCTGTCCAATCGAACAAGGTATGCAATTCTTCACATATCTCAAAGAAAATGGCGTGGATACGCGTTTTGTTTGGTTGCGTGGAGAAAACCACGGACTTTCACGTAATGGTAAACCAAAAGCTCGTATCAAACGACTTGAAGAAATTACCAACTGGATGGATAAATACTTAAAACTGTGAGGTCTTTAAATGTTTGGTAGTCTAACTCTAAAGAATTTTAGATGTTATAAAGATTTGCGAATCGAGTTTAAAAACAAACGTGGTACTGTAAAACCGCGTATCTACATTTATGGTGATAATGCCTCGGGTAAATCATCACTCTTGCTTTCCTTTGCGTTTTTACGAAAAATGAATAACGGTCTTTACCTAAATCATTTACTTGAAACACGTGATCATCCAAAATATGATCATCCTTCAATTGAATATTTCAACCTTCGTGAGGAGGCAAAACGTCACTACCGTATTTTCGCACAAGACAATATGGTTTTAGCGTATGAAATGATCCTTGATGGCCAGGTATTTGTTTACGAAATTGTTTTCAATCAATATCAAGAAATTGTGAGTGAAAGCCTCTTTAAACGCATTAATAATCGAGCTATCATTATTTTTACGGCATCGCCTACAGACTTTTCATTTGGACGAGGTATGATTCTAACCAAAGACATTCCAGTAATCCAAAATCTCTATGATACGTATTACGGTGAACACACCATGTTGTCAATTTTAAACTTCATTATTGAACGTCAATCCGTTTATAAAATTGCGATTAAGTATACGTTGCTCGATGTATGTATGTTTATCCGTCGTATGCATATTGGTGTTGAACCCTATTACGATCATCAAGCATATTTTAATTTCTTTACTGATAACAATATCACCCCTTTTACAGGAACCCATGATCCAATTGGCAAGCTCGCTTTCGAAAAGGCTCAGCCCTTATTAAGTAATATGTTGGTGACACTTTTTCCTAATGTCATCGAAGCATATTATGCCTTTACCCATAAGGGAAAAGATTTATGGGATTATGAGTTAAAAGTCGTAAAGAAAGGAATTGAAGGGAATTACACCATCCCCTATGGGGATTTCCCTTCGGGAACTTATGATTTTGTGAATAAGATTTTTGCCCTTTTTGATGCATTGATGGGAAGTACGTTAATCGGTGATGATTTCGATTTGTCACTTCATACTTTCCTCGTGCAGCATATTATTCAGTACTATATGCCACAAATTGAAGGGCAAACATTTTTAACCATGGATAAACTTTCAACTATGAATATCGTTGATCCTGCAAGCATTTATATTTGCAGTGCAAATTCTGATTTAAGTTATACTGTAAATTGTATTGAAGATATTGCACCGACCCAAGCCAATCACAACGTGCGAAACCGTTATGAACAAGGCGTGTATGGTGAACTCCATCGTCCTCAGTTTGTGAAAAATGATGAGTATTTCGTAGAGTTTAAGAAGTGGGTACAGCAGGTGCACCGTGTAATGTATAAAGAAGACTTGTTTTAGTCTCTATGAGGTGAATTATGAAAATCGGTTTTATCGGCGTTGGTAATATGGCTAACGCGATCATAAATGGTATTGAGAATAAGGATTCGATCTATATTAGTGGAAGAACCTACGAGTCTACTTGTGATAAAGCATCTGCACTTGGCGTCCATGCATGTAAATCAAATCGTGACTGTGCGCAAAGTGTCGATTTACTATTTCTATCTGTTAAACCGGAAATGTTTGAAACAGTACTCAATGAAATTAAGCCCGTATTAGATCATCAAACCTTAGTTTCAATTGCGGCTAAAAAGACCCTTAAGGATATTGAATCCTTATCTGGTCCCATGCCAATCATAAGAGTTATGCCTAACTTGAATGTTGCGATTCAACGTGGGATCTCTGCAGTTTGTCATAATACGATGGTATCTCCTGAAGCTTTAACTGAAGTTCAAGATATTTTCGATGCACTCGGTGGGTTTGTATCCATCCCTGAATCACAATTTAGTGGTTTTATTGGGATAGCTGGGAGCTCTCCTGCATTTGTATTTAAATTTATCGATGAACTTGCGAAGTCAGTACTTGATGAAGGCTTTGATTATGAGACCGCCCTTAGAATTACCTGTGCTGCAGTTTCAGGAAGTGCAGATTATTTAAGTCAAAGTGGCGAACCGGCAGATGTCCTAGTTGATCGTGTATGTTCCCCTGGTGGCACAACAATCGAAGGTGTTCGTGCACTTGATACGCATGGATTTGCTGAAGCAATTCACGCTGCTTCACACGCTACAATTCTTAAAGATAAACAAGGATAAAAGAGCCAAAAGGCTCTTTTTCTATTTTCTAGACAATTTCATCTTGTGTGCTTTGGATTCCTATTGTATCCTTTGTTTAGATAGATTCGAGGTATCATGATGATTATACAAATAACGACATATTGTTTGATTGCTTTGTGTTTTGGTTTATTAAGCACGTATTTAATGAATCAGGAACATCAGAAACAATCCTTTTGGCTTAATCTTTTAGGTTATGGCATTCTTGTTAATGCTGTAACGATATTATTCATACGCTTTGGTTTGGAGAAGCCTCAAGTTTTATTAAGCAGTGCTTATACTTTAAGCTTTGCACTTAAGTTTGTGCTTGTTTCAATTCCTGTAGGATTACTCTTCATGTTTCTTCAAGCGATTATCAATAATACGATTATTTTTATTCCTGGAGAATATGTTCGTGCACGGAGTCACCGTATTGTAAATAGTATTCTTGTCATACTAATTGTGATCGGTGCTGCATTTTTCTTCTTTTCACGTTGGTTTACAGCTTTCTTTGGTGCACTCACACCTGAGCAGTTCATCTTTAACCTTATCTCACCAGTCAAAGGAACCGGAGATAGTGTTATGGTTCAATTATTAAAACCAATCGTAAAGACTGCTCTGGTTGCTATTATATTTGTTCTTGTCCTCTTAAACAAAAAGGACTTACATATTTTTAGAAAACACCGTCGCGAAGTATTTACTGCTCAGCAATTGCGTACATCAACTTTAATCATTGGAATTGTACTTGCTTTATTGGGGACTGTGTATGGCGTAAAACGATTACGACTGGATGAAGTCGCAACTTCAGTTGCAAGTAAATCCCCCTATATTGAGTCAAATTACGTCAAACCGAGCGATGATATACTTCATTTTCCAGAAAAAAAACGCAATCTAATTCATATTTATGTTGAATCTGTGGAGAACTCTTACCTACCTAAAGAATTAGGTGGACACATGGATGTGAATTTGATGCCAGAGATGACTGAACTTGCGAAAGAGGGGATGAGTTTTTCTCATAATGACACCTTTGGAGGACCCTATCAAACATATGGATCCGGATGGTCTGTCGCAGCAATGGTTAATATGGGAATGGGAATTCCTTTAAAAGTTCCAGCAGAAGGTCAAGACTACGGTAAATCGGGATATTTCTTACCGGGTGCTCGCGGTATTGGAGATATTCTTCATGATCAAGGATACGAACAAACCATTATGTTTGGGGCTGATGCTGATTTTGGAGGGCTTACAACTTACTTTACTTCTCACGGTGGGTTTAATATATTCGATTTAAACCATGCGCGAAGTGAGGGACTTATTCCTCAAGACTATCAAGTATGGTGGGGCTATGAGGATGATAAACTGTATCGCTTTGCAAAAGATGAAATAACACGTCTTTCCACAACTGGAAAACCGTTTAATTTCACCATGGAAACAGCCGATACACACTTTCCTGATGGCTACTTACAAGAAGGCGCACCCACACCACACGATTCTCAATATGCAAACGTAATTCAATTCTCACAAGCAGAAACTGTTAAGTTTGTTCGTTGGATTCAAGCGCAGCCCTTCTATAAAGACACAACCATTCTAATCACGGGTGATCACTTGAGTATGGATAAAAAATTCTTTGAGCATTTTGATCCGAGCTATCAACGCACGGTCTTTAACCTAATTCTCAATGCACCTCAAAAATCCGCAGAAACTCATAACCGTGCATTTTCCCCCGTTGATTTCTTCCCGACAACACTTTCCGCAATGGGTGTCGAGATCGAAGGCCACCGTCTTGGTTTGGGTACTGATTTGTTCTCAAAAGAACCAACACTGGTTGAACGTGATGGTCTTGAGACCTTTAATGCAGAACTATCTCGTAGAAGTACTTTCTATGATCGTTCTTTAATGACAACACTCGATAAATAATTAAAAGGGTCAGACACGTGTCTGACCCTTTCCTTTTACGATATATTTATACGATGTAAGCTGTTTTAAGCCCATAGGACCACGCGCATGCAACTTTTGAGTACTAATGCCTATCTCAGCCCCAAAACCAAACTGTGAGCCGTCTGTAAAGCGTGTTGATGCATTCACATACACTGTAGATGCATCAACTTCTTGCGTAAAGCGTTGAGCCGTTTTCTCATTATTTGTAATGATCGCTTCTGAATGCTTAGTATTATAGAAATTAATATGCGCAATCGCTTCTTCTAAAGAATCCACAACCTTAACCGACATTTCTAGATCCAAATACTCTTTTCTAAAATCATCCTCATTTGCAAGTACCATTGTATCCACAATTTCACACGCAACCAAATCCCCATGATAAACAACATGAGAAAGCTTATTCACTAATAAAGGTAAAAATGTTGGTGCAATATCTTTATGAACAACTAAAGACTCCATCGTATTGCACACACCCAATCTCTGACATTTCGCGTTTTCAATAATATCTAAAGCCATCGATACATCCGCATCGTGATCAACATAAATATGACAATTCCCTGCCCCCGTCTCAATAACGGGTATGGTACTGTTTTCCACAACGGCACGAATCAAGCCCGCGCTCCCTCGTGGAATCAAGACATCGATATATTCATTAAGTTTCATAAGTTGGGTCGTTACTTCACGACGTGTATCTTTAATAACTTGGACACAGTTGGGATTTATATTTAAATCCGTCAAGCTGTTACGAACAATTCGTTCAAGTTCTATATTGGTATGTATCGCTTCTTTTCCACCTTTTAATACAACCGCATTACCACTTTTAAAACATAAACCAAAAGCATCGACCGTTACATTGGGTCTTGATTCATAAATAATCCCAATAACACCCAGTGGTACGGATACTCTTTCAATGTACAATCCATTTTCAGGTTCTAAAACCTCTAAAACTTCACCAACTGGATCCTTTAACAGCGTAAGTTCATTTAGACCTTGTACCATCGCTTCAATGCGTGCTTGATTTAAAATTAAGCGATCACGCAATGCGCCAGTAATTCCATTTTGATCTGCCGCTTCCAAATCCAATTGATTCGCTTCGATAATTACATTAGCTTGTCCTAATAAATCATCGCCAATATGTTTAAGTGCTTTATTCTTCTGTTCTTGTGTCAGAAGTGCAAGCGAGCGCGATGCTTCTTTTGCGTTAATTCCAATTTCTTTCATCGTTCCTCCTACAAATAAGCTTCTAAATCAAACGATTCTGATTTATTTGCTTTAAAATAAGTTCCAACTACTTCCCCATCAAGAATTTGATGAAGTATATTCACGTCTTTCCCGTTTGCCAAGACCATATCTGCTCCGGAACTGGTTACAATGCGACCTGCATCAATCTTGGCACTCATGCCACCCGTACCAACAGCGGAAGAACTTGTTTCTTTTCCCATTTTCAGATGACGTTCATCAATTTTCTCCACATATTCGATGAGTCGCGCATCTTCATTTTGTGATGGATCATCCGTATAAAACCCATCAATATCCGAAAGAATAATAAGCAAATCCGCGTCAATCATCGCAAGTACAAACGCACTGAGATGGTCATTATCCCCAAACTCAATCTCATGAGTAGCTACGGTATCATTTTCATTCACAATCGGAATAACACCCATTTCTAAAAGTTCATGAAAAGTATTTTTGGCGTTGTTGCGACTTTCTTCTTTAAACATTGTATGTTTTGTAAGTAACACTTGCGCAACCACTTGATTGTACTCCGCAAACAATCGCTGATAGGTCATCATTAGCTTCGCTTGACCAATCGCGGCTAGTGCTTGCTTCTTGGCCATTTTATCGGGGATCTGAGATAGATTTAATGCCTTTCGACCAACTGCTTGTGCTCCAGAAGACACAAGCACAACTTCTTTACCTTGGCTTTTTAAGTCAGCCAAAACTCGGACGAGTTGCTCGAGTTTACGAAAATTTAAGTCTCCTGATTCTTTATGCGTAAGGGATGATGACCCTACTTTCACCACAATACGTTTTTTATCTCTTAAAACTTCTCTATTCATGATTTTGTCCCTCTATTTCTCCATCTATAATACACTATCTTGTATCTTTTAAAAAGTGTTTCGATAACGTCTAATTATTGTAGTTTTACGGAAATATTGTTATAATGGTGGTCCTGGGGATGTCATGGTTTCGACAGGATTTCGTTTGATTCGAATTGCAGTGGAGTTGCTACCTAATAGCTAAAAAAAATTAACTGGAAACAACAGTTTACAATTCGCTGCTTAATTAGCGTTTAACGCTGCAGCCTGATATCGGGCGTTTGGTCTTTGGGCAAACGATATCAACTCACTCACAAAGAATAAGGGCCAGCACTGCTCGGTGTATGCCACGAAAATTTTAGAGCACATCAAAGGAAGGTTTGTCTGGAGCTTGAACTTTGATTATTTAGAAACAGACTAAACTGTAGACATTCGAATGTGGAACACTTCTTGGACGCGAGTTCGACTCTCGCCATCTCCACCATATTAAATTTCAAACCACCTTCCAGTGGTTTTTTATTTTACCTCCCCACATTCCAAAATGTTCAAAATATGATACCGCAACATTTTGCTATTCAAATCCGTTATAATTGATGTAAAGGGGGAAACATGAAAAAAAATTCAAGAATCATCGTCTTTATTGTTTGTATCGGTGTTTTAGTCCTGATGGGTCTTCCTAATTACTTATCAAAAGGAAAACTCCAATCTATTGATCCAACACAGGTTGAATCAATCACTTACAAATCCAAAGAGACTGAAATCACTACTCACGATGCAAATCGTATTTTAGAGAGCATCACGCTCTTAAAATCTCTTGAACTAAAGGGTTCTACACGCCAGATATCACAGCCTGATACGAAGGATGATATGGAGCTCATATTTAAGGACAAAAATCACATGAAGCTTTCAGTCTTTGACGATAAGCTTGTGGTTGATCGAAAAGTCTATCGCATCGATCCCAACCACGCTACGAAACTCATAGACCATATTCAAACACAAAAATAAAGGAGAACTTATGACAAAGAAAAGTCTACTTCATAATTATTTACAAATTTTTATTATTTCAGTTTTCATCCTATTAATTCCATTTGCACTTGGATTTCTAGATTTTGGGGTCAACCCCTTCATCTCAGCAGTAATCCTGATTTTAATTGGACTGGTATCGATGCTCCTCCATGGTCTGGTGGAGATGGTTGTTTTCTTCAGTCGTCTTGAAGATGCGGAACTGAATTGGGACCTTGTAAAACAAGTTGCAGCGTATGTTGATTGGGGACGGGCACTTAAATTTTATTTACTTTCTGCGCTTGCAATTACAATTGGACTTGTTCTTTTACTTGTTCCTGGTATTTATATCGCAATTCCCTTATCAATTCTTAGTTTTGTGCTTGTGGATTTCCCAGACGATCATAATCTTTTTGAAAAGTGTTTTGAAATCAGCAAAGGATACCGTTTACGCATTTTCGGTTTTACCCTTGCCCTTGTCATTATCCAATTTTTATTTAAAACACTCTTGGATTCAATATTTGGGCCAGGCACAGCGCAAGGAAATATACTCGATCATGCTCTGAGCCTGCTTCTTGCACCAATTTCCGTAAACTACTTTACAAACCTTTATCTTGAAGCTACCGGTCGTCTCGCATAAAACATAATAAAAGCGTATTTCTCAACATGAGAAGTACGCTTTTTTACTAGTATCCAAAGAGTTGTACTGCGTATGCATAACCATCTTCAATATAAACAGCTGTCGCTGTGTAATTAAAGTCGTTCATGATATTACTGTAATGTCCTGGAGAGTTCATCCATAAGTTCACTAAGAAATCCATATCAATACGACCGTATACAATGTTTTCACCATTGATATCATTTGCCATTGATAACACCGATTGCCCATTCGGACGAGTGTGTTCAAACAGAACAGAAATCTCTTTTGCTCTTATTTGAGCTGAATTATAAAGGCTATTTGACCAAGTTAAATTGCTTAAACCGTTAGCACGACGCTTTGCGTTAATGAGATTATAAACCTCGGTTGCATAACCATCACTCATTGATCCCCGTGCTTCATACGTTCCATTCACAATAATCTTATTAACAGGATGTTTAACGACTGAGGAACTTTTCACAGTCCATTCTGAATCCACACCATCCACAACCTTGACGCTGTAGACAATTTCTTTCTTGCCGTTTTCTCCATCACGTTGAACGTAACTTTCACCTTTATTCATTGATGCATCTTCGCGGTATTCCTCAGAAAATGCAATGGATTCATAATCTTTCGCTTCACGATAGGTTACCGTTGGTTCCTTCTTCTCAGACGGTTTCTCTTGTTTTTTCTCAGATTCTTTTTTCACTTCGTTTTTAGTTTCTTTAGATGCTTCTGATTTCGATTCTTTTTTGGAATCTTTTTTTGTGTCTTTTTTTGAATCCTTTTTTGCGTCAGTCTCTTTTTTCGATGCTTCTTTTTGTTCCTTCAAAACATCCGTTATTTTCTGATCGCCGTCTTTATCATCCAATAATGTAAATGGAACTCTGACTTCCTTCTCATCAACCATAAAGACCATGTTTCCATCTCTATCAACCTTGACTTCATTATTTTCAGTAACATCCAAACCATGTTTTTTAAGAAGTTCCACGTCTTTTGTTGTTAGGGTTTTAGCTTCAAGTGTTTCCTCAGATTTTGTCTTTGCGCCACAACCTGTTAGTAATACAATACATAATAATAAGGTAATTCGTTTTTTCATAAGTATCGACTCCATTCCTAGTTTATTATACGTTACAAATAATAGGAATTCACCCCACTCCTTTCTCACATTTTTCATAGTGTTTCGCTTTTGATGAACAAAAATCACGTTTTCGATACATTTTCGTTCTTTTTGATTTCAAATCGTTCATTATTTGTCCAAACTCCCGTATCCTATTTCATGTATAATAGAATTAAAAGTGAGGAACCTTATGAACTATGATGCAGTTATCTACGATCTCGATGGGACGGTCGTAAACACATTTGACATGAACCTTTACCCATTAATGAAAATTGTTGAAGAGGAGCTCGGAATTCATATGACTTATGATGAATTGATTCACTTAACATGTTATGACGGGCATGGTGTTTTAAAAGCATTAGGCATTTCGACAGATGTTTATCCACGTTGGGTTCAATATGTGAATGAATATCCACATCCTGCAACGTTGTTTGACGGTATTGAGTTTGTACTCGAATCTCTTGATGGCATCGTTAAGCAAGGTGTCGCGTCATCAAAACGTCGCTTACAGTATGATATTGATGTGGTGGAAAACGGCATGGATGGTTATTTTAACGCTGTTGTGTTATCCGGAGATACACAACATCATAAACCACACCCCGAACCCCTTCTTGTCTGTGCAGAAATGCTTGATATCACGCCCAACCGCGCTTTATATGTTGGAGATAGTATTTTTGATTATCAAGCTGCTAAGGCCGCTGGAATGGCTTTTGGAGTGGCAAGTTGGGGTAATGTTTCAATGGAAGGAATGGATGAAATTGATTTTGTTCTTGAAACACCCGCTGACATCCTCAAAGCAGTCTTCTAATGGATCTGTTTATGAATCAAGCACATCAACTCGTCGATGATGGATATGTCAGTGGACTCGCCTTTGCCGTCTATGAAAATGGCATCTGGACCGAGACGATTTATGGCACCACAACATTTGAAGGTCAAAAACTTGAAGAAACGCACCAATTTGATGTGGCATCAATCACCAAATTATTCACAACAACGCGCATCCTTCAACTTTGCGATGAAAAAGTACTCTCCTTGGATGAACCCATCCAAACATACATTAACGATTTTAAAAATCCTGAAATTACCGTATCACACTGTTTGCTTCATCGTTCAGGTTTGGCTCCAAGTGTTACAGGACGTTCTGAAATGAACCGTGAACAAATTTACTTAAGCGTGATGAATTGTGACGATCTCATCAATGCCCCAAATCAAGAAACCATTTACTCTTGTATTAATTTTTTAATCCTTGGATACCTTATCGAAGCAGTAGACACCGATTTAAACCAGAGCTTCTCTAAATCTATTTTTAATCCCCTCGAGATGACGAACACAACATTTAATCCGAGACAGACTGAACGGTGTATTCCCACGGAGTTAACGGAAAAATATGGTCTACTCCAAGGTGTTGTCCACGACGAAACGGCGCGAAATTGTGGGGGCATTGCTGGCAATGCCGGTCTTTTTTCTACATTACCCGACCTAAAACGATTTATGGAAGCAATGCTTACTTCCGATTCTCGCCTTTTATCATCAAAATCCTATGAGCAAATTCGAAGCACAAATATTAATTCGCGTTCGTACGGTTGGAACCGATACGTCTTTAACGATATCGATGCCTATTATCATACTGGATTCACAGGACCGCTTCTTGTTTTTCATGATAATCGAGCCATGATATTACTTGCTCATCGCGTTCATCCAACTCGTGAAGATCACGGTTATCTGCAAAAGCGCGAAGCGCTCATGCAAACGTTTCTTGTAAAAAAAAGAAATAGCCTTTAAGTGGAGTTGTCAAACAAAAGTAGACATTAATAAAAAACTAGAAACCCTTATCCATTTTATATTGGATAGGGGTTTTGTAATTTAAACAGTAAGCAGGTCTTTTAAAATTAAAATAATGTACATATTCT
>NZ_SBAR01000015.1:0-27791 GCF_016617625.1 Erysipelothrix sp. strain 2 (EsS2-6-Brazil) | reverse complement strand
GTATCACAAACTGTGATAAACTATTTAAAATATTACAATGAAAATCGAATACAAGAAAAGCTAGGATATCAATCTCCCGTAAATTATCGGTTAACTTCATCCTAACTTGGTTTTTTCTTTAGTCCCAAGGAACTAGGTCAGTTCCGGTCTTACAGTTCTTTTTCTTTTACTCCCACTCAATTGTTGCTGGTGGTTTTGAAGTACAATCATAGACGATGCGGTTAATTCCTTGAACCTCATTTACGATACGAACTGAGATTTTTTGGAGAATATCCCATGGGATACGTGCAAAGTCTGCACTCATTCCATCAATTGATGTTACGGCACGGATTGCAAGTGTGTAATCATAAGTACGTTGATCACCCATGACACCCACACTTCTTAAGTTTGTTAGTACTGTAAAGTATTGCCAGATTTCACGGTCAAGACCGGCTTTCGCAATTTCTTCACGGAGAATGTAATCACTCTCTTGTACAATTTTAATTTTTTCTTCATCGACAGCACCAAGAATACGGATTGCGATTCCAGGTCCTGGGAATGGTTGACGGTGAACGATATGTTCTGGTAAACCAAGAACAAGTCCTAATTTACGCACTTCATCTTTGAAGAGTGTATCAAGTGGCTCAATCAATTTGAAGTCCATATCTTCAGGTAATCCACCAACGTTATGGTGTGATTTGATTGTTTGAGCGGTCTTTGTTCCTGATTCAATAACATCAGTATATAAAGTTCCTTGTGCTAACCATTTCGCATCGCGAAGCTTTTTAGTTTCATCTTCGAATACGTAAATAAATTCGTTACCGATAATTTTACGTTTTTTCTCAGGATCATCAACGCCTGCAAGTTTGTCTAAGAAACGACGTTGTGCATCAACTTTGATTAAATTCATCTTAAAGTGATCTTGGAATACTTCAACTACACTGTCAGCTTCCCCTTTACGGAGTAGACCATGGTCTACAAAGATACATGTGAGTTGATCGCCGATTGCATGGTGTAGAAGTGCTGCAACAACAGCAGAGTCAACACCACCTGAAAGCGCACAGATAACATGTTCGTTACCTACTTTTTCACGGATGATTGCAGTTTGTTCTTCAACAAAATGCTCCATATCCCATCCTGCTTCAGCTTTACATACGTTGAATACAAAGTTTTCTAACATTTCAATACCGTTTTCAGTATTGCGTACTTCAGTATGGAATTGGATTCCATATTGTTTCTTTTCATCATTCCCCATCATAACGATGTCTGTATTTTCTGATGAAGCATATACGTCAAATCCAGCAGGAACTGCTTTAACTTGATCGCCATGGCTCATCCAAACATTATATGATGCTGGTAATCCTTGAGTAATTGGGTTGTCTTGTTTTACTTCAATCGGTGCTAAGCCGTATTCACGTTTTGAATGTGATTCAACTTTACCACCATTTTGATGTGCCATAAGTTGCATACCATAGCATACACCTAAAATTGGTAATCCAAGTTCAAAAATTTCTTGATCAATGTGATATGCATTATCTGCATACACAGAGTTGGGTCCACCGGATAAAACGATACCTGCGATATCTTTATCTGCGCGGATTTCTTCAGCTGTAATCTCATTATCTAATAATTCACTGTATACGCCTAAATCACGAATACGACGAACAATTAACTGATTATACTGTGACCCAAAGTCTAAAACAATAATCTTATTTGCCATGATAATTTGGTGCCTCCTTCACGTTGTCAACATCGTGAGGGTGACTTTCACGAAGTCCTGCGCCTGTGATTTTCACAAACTGCGCTTTTTGGTGCATTTCTTCAATCGTTCCGCAACCACAGTAACCCATTCCAGAACGTAATCCACCAAGCATTTGATAAATAACATCACGAATTGATCCTTTAAAAGGAACCGTCGCTTCAATACCTTCTGGTACAAGCTTCTTCAATTCAGAAACGCCACCTTGGAAATAACGATCACTTGAACCACGTTGCATCGCACTTAATGATCCCATTCCAACATAACCTTTAACCTTTTTACCAAATACTTCCATTACTTCTCCAGGTGTTTCTTCAGTACCCGCAAGTAACCCACCTAGCATAACACAACTTCCACCGGCTGCAAGTGCCTTTGCAATATCTCCGGATAGTTTAATACCACCGTCGGCAATAACACCCACACCATATTGGCGTGCTACAGAGTAAACATCGTTTACAGCAGTTAATTGGGGAACCCCAACACCTGCTACAACACGTGTTGTACAGATTGATCCAGGACCAACACCAACTTTAATAACGTTAGCACCCGCATAGATTAGATCTGTTGCTCCCTGTGCAGTAACTATATTACCACCAACAATATCTAATTCTGGGAATTCGGCACGAATCATACGCACAGTGTCAATAACACCTTGTGAGTGTCCATGAGCACTATCAACCGCAACGATATCCACACCTGCTTCAACAAGTGCACGTACACGTTCTAATGATGATTCGCCAACGCCAACTGCAGCACCTACACGTAGGCGTCCTTGTGGGTCGATGTTTGCATCCTCGAATGATGATTCAACTTCAGTTTCTTTAACGGCTTTAATCATTGCTGCTTGCGCTTCAATTGGCATGTTTTTATGCACAAATCCCATACCGCCCAATTTCGCAAGCATGATTGCCATGGCATCTTCAGTAACAGTGTCCATTGCAGCTGAAACAATAGGGATGTTCAGTGTAATTTTATCCGTTAGACGCGTTTGTAATTTAACTTGAGCTGGCACAACTTCTGACTTTGCAGGAACTAAAAGCAAGTCATCGAATGTGTAAGCTTCTTTAATTACTTTACCATTCATCATATTCATCTACCTCCATAAACTTATGGTATATTATACATAAAAGAACGCTAATATGAAAGAGAAATGTGTTAAAATAATGAATATGGAAACTAAAAAAATAAAACTCGCGATTTTTGACATTGATGATACCCTCATCAAACGCGGAAAAGTCAAAATAGAATCAACAGCAGTTCAAGCAATTAACGATCTTAAAGCGAAAGGAATCGAAGTAATGATTGCAACCGGACGTGCTTTTTACTTCATTCATGATGATATCCACGAAACCATTAATCCGGATTACTATGTCACCATTAATGGTGCATGTGTTTATGATCATAATAAGGATGTAATTTTTAATGTGCCAATGGTGCGCAGTGAAGTCAATGCAATCATTGACTACTGCAATCACCACGATATTGGCCTTGCTATGAAAATGCAACATGATATGCGTGTCTACCGTAATCTTGAAATATTTCAAACGGTATATATGCAAGGCAGTGAAAAACAAGACATTCTTGTGGATTACACACACGCTCAGTCAATTGAAGAAGGTGATGAAGTCCCTATGGGTCTCTTTTTAATGGGTGATGAATCCCTTATTGAAGCTTCAAAAGCATTATGTCCGGATGGACATTATGCGAAAGCGTATGCTGATGCCTATGATATTTATTCAATCCGTGCGGGTAAAATCGCGGGAATTGGAATTGTTTTAGATCGTCTCGGTTTAACATGGGATGAGGTGATCGCATTTGGCGATGCCGCCAATGATCTAACCATGCTTGAAATGGCTGCAATTGGGGTTGCCATGGGTAATGCCCCTGAACATGTTAAAGAAGCAGCGGACTATGTCACAACCGATATTTTAGATAACGGTATTTATAACGCAATTCATACATTATTTTAAAACGCCGTACCAGGCGTTTTATTGCTTTCAAGGGGGATCTATGAAACCAACACTTTTTACACTTTGCCTATTCCTTTTATTAAGTGGTTGCCACAAAGAAACAAAACAGTATTCAAAAACCGAAGCATCGATTGGATCGGATGTCTTAGAAGTTGAGCACCTTGAAAACGTGGTCGTACCCGAACTTTTACGGCGCTACCAAAACATCAGTGTCGTTGACACTCGCTCTGTTGAAGAAGACGTCCTTGAGGAAACGGATTCGGGCGAAGATTCTGATTCAAATTCCAATCAAAATTTAGAGTACGAAGATATTTCATCCTATGGCATCAATTATAATTACCATGGCGACAAGCCCGATTTATCTCATCCTATGATTGCGGGCATGCCAACCAAACTACGCCAATATTTCTATGCGTTTCGTCGTGGTTACCATGAAGTTCCAGAAGGGTCCTATGCTTATGTAATGCCACATGAACCATATATATATTTGCTTCAAGATTGGATGATTATGGATACAGAAAGCATGTATCATGAGATGGCTCATTTATACGGATTTGCCACCGGGGCGCATGACACAACAGAATGGGAACAGATTTATTTGAATGAATGGCAAGATGGCACCTATGGCTCTACAAATACTTACGAAGCCTTTGCGGAATCGGTTGCCGGTTATTTTATCACCCCTGATCTTTTGGAGGGAAAACCACAGTCAAGAGCGTACGTGCATCAAATCTTTAAAGATTCTGAAAAACCAATCATCCCTCAAGGGGCTCATTAATACATTTTGAAAGACACAGTTGTTTTTAAATCAACGCGAGGACGCATAATAGCCTCATTGTTAAGTGATAACGAACATTGAAGGCACGAACATGCTTTCGTATCTTTGAATGCATGGCAGTCCTTTATGGACACGAAAAGGAAAGTGAAATGATGGTTTGGGTAAAACAACTGTGTCCATTCATAAATGAACGCTAACCAAGATTCACCCTAAAAATACTTTTAAATCATACCTTAACTTTAAGTTGAAATAAATCAGAGGCCTACCAGAAATAAAAACCCTTATCCAAAAAACATGGATAAGGGTTTTTCATTTGTATACATCGAAACGTACCGTAATTAAATTTCAGTACCAATTCCTAGTTCGCGTGCTTTTTCATAAATCTTATGTGCCACAACAACATCAAGAACTGCAGTCCCTACAGATTTAAAGAATGTAATTTGATCATCACGTTGACGTCCTTTTGAACCGTCAAGTGCTAAAGTCCCCATCTCCACAAAATCTTCTTTTGTTTTAAGATTTTGTTCCAAGGCACTCAAGACATCCCCAGCTTCTGCAAAGACACCATCAAAGGTATCAACCACAACAACATCTGCTTTCGCAATCGCTTCAACAGGAACTTCTTTCATTTCTGAAGTATACGCACCCACACCATTAACGTGAGCGCCTGGTTTCACAAGGGAACCATCAAATACAGGACGTTTTGATGTTGTAACTGCAGTAATAATATCCGCATTTGAAATGGCTGCATCAACATCTTCAACTAAATAAATTTCAGTATTGTATGACGCAAATTTTTCATTCATGCGTGCTACAAATTTTTCCGCAAATTCACGGTTAAGATCCACAACACCCACACGGTCTAAATCACGAACAACAAGCATTGCTTCAAGTTGAGATTCCGCTTGTCCACCTGCTCCAATTAAAACCGCTTCTTTCGCATCAGCACATGCAAGGTAATCCGTTGCAGCGCCTTGAACAGCACCCGTTCTTAATTGTGTTAAATAAGTACCATCCAACATGGCACAAACTTCTCCCGTTTCCCCATCAAGTAGCACCATTTGTGCAGGTACTGCTGGTTTTCCAAGACTTGGATTATTTGGGAATACAGAAACAATTTTAATTCCTGTAGTATTCAACTCTGAAACATAAGCAGGCATAAATAAGTTTTGCCCATTTTTCGCATCAATATTTGTACGAAGGGGTACTGTGGTACCACCTTCTGTATACATGCGTAACGCTTCTTTATCCGCTTCAATGGCTTCTTTCATTGAAAATACATTTTCGATATCACTCTTACTAATAACTAACATCATAGCCTCCTAGTTTGCTTCTACCATTTTTTTTGATTTAAAGAACTCTTCATAAATCATGCTTGCTCCACTATAGAGAAGAATTCCCGCTACAAGCCATTGTAACATACTTACATCTAACGACTTCACAAGGAAAACTGCAATAAGAACCCCTAAAACACCAAGTGTTGACGTGAATAATGTAATCTTACGGCTGTATTCACCAAATTTAATAAATTGCATGCTTCCAACAGGAACTGAGAATGTCGCAGCACCCATCATAATTGGGAATGCAACCCCTGGGTTCAGACCCATTCCATAAACCGTAACCATTGTTAGTGCATAAGAACCAATACCAATATTATTTAAAGCGCCAAAGATAAAGATTAAGATTGCAGTCACAACAAGTTTCACGCCATAAAGTCCCGTAGCCGTTCCACCTGATGGAATAATATTCATTTTACCTGCAACAATTAATGTTGATGCAATCACAAGACCAATACCGATAAATTTACGAATCAATTCAACGGGTAGTTTCACAACAAAGCGTGGTCCGACATAAGCACCTAAAATTTGTGCTCCAATACATACAAGTAATGTAGTAAGATCGACTTGAATTCCAGAGATGTATGATAATGCCATAACTGCTACGGGTAACACACATTGTGTATTTAATGTACCAGGTAAGCGTTTATCATCCACCCACTTTAATTTACGATACAAGACCGTTGAAATCGCAAAGTCTGAAATTCCAAATGTTGATAAAAAGAACATAATAAATGATGAAATAGCGAGACCAACAGTTGGTGCGGGTTCTGCTTTTGTTTCTTCACGGTGTGCTAATAAGTCCATAACAAATTTCACTAAGAAGGTCCCGTTAATTAAAACGATGGCTCCTAAAATTATTCCTAACATAATGTTTTCTCCCTTAGAATAGTGTTTTTATTTTGAGTAAGTCGGGTCCAAATTCTTTCTTCGCTTCTTCATCTAACGCATCAATCAATCTTAAGCAATACGCATCATGACGTACATTCTCTTTGGCTAAAAACACCATGCTGGGTGCTTTTGTCCACAAGACCTCTACATTTTGTGGCTCTATATGACCAAAGATGAGTGCTTCATCATCCACAACAAGATTAATCCATCGACAACCACGGTTTTCCGCTAACATCGCTTCCTCAAAACCATGAGCGTAAACGTGTTTTAAATCGACCTCATAGTTCTTATCCTTGCTGTAAAGAATCACAACAAGATTTCCAGATCGTGCCTCGAATTGTTTAAGTTCATCATAGATTAGCGGTAAATCCTCTTTCCAAACTTGTAACAAAACGGTTGATTTTGCTTCATGAATCAAACGACGACAGCGATTAAAGACATTTTCATAACCTTTTAAACTCCATAACTCCGTTGATTCAATTTTATGACTAAAACGTTGTAATTCATCCGAAACATCACCAAGACGATCATTCATTTGATATTTAAAATTATCAATGACCTCTTGAATATCCACAGCACTGTAATGCACCGGATCTGTTTGTTTAGAAACCAATACAGCACCCTTATCTCTAAGGCTCTCGAGTATGTTATACACCTTAGAACGGGCTACCCCTGATAATTTACTGGCTTCATATCCTGTCATTGGATTGTTTTGTAAAAGCGTCAAATAGACTTTTGACTCTGATTCTGAAAAGTTTAAACTCTTCAACAATGAAACAGCTTTTTCCATTGAATCACCTCATTTATTGTAGTAGCTACTTACAGGTACTATTATAATCATCATCCTATTTTCTTGACGAGAGTTTCAAAGTACAAAACCGCAGAATAATACAAATTAAAGCATAAAACAACCAAAAAGAACCTCACTTTGTGAAAATCATAGCAAAGTTCAACAATAACCTTCATAATCCATTCACACAAAAAGCAAAAAAAAAACTGGTCTCCCAGTTTTCCAATCGTCCTAAATTATGATTTGCGACGTTTTCCAAGATATTTAAGAACAAGCGATACCAAGACACAAGCCATCGCAATGTATAAATACCATTGTTGCTTCGTGAATACTCCAATAAACACAAAAATTAATGAAGCAATGCTTAATGCAAGCGAAGCAATTTCTGACTTTTCATTTGCTTGAGCTTCTTTAACACTTGCCTGTTTTAACTGTTTCTTACTCACATGTTCCCCCGGAACACGGTTTTTCTTCTCACGTGATTTACGACCCATGATCAGTCCTCCTTATTTTCCATAATCTGCACCATCGTTTGCATTGGTGATGTACACGATACATATTATACGTTAAATCGTTTCATTTCAATTCATGATGACATAAGAAAAACTACACAGGGTGTAGTTTAGTCAGTCATTGCCCATTCCGGTAACACATTGCCACGTCGAACTAAAATCCCTTTTTGATAATCCGTTTGGTTAATAAAACGAATGGTTTCAAGTTCTTCCGCTTCAGTACAACCCCATAAAAGTTTCACTTCTAAATCTCTCTTTAAAATATCCGCGACAATCATCACAGCGTCTGCACTTGAACGTTTTAAACTTCCTTTGAATACCTTGATTTGATCTGTGTCTTCAAGATACCCATAATCAACAGGATACACCATATTCATATACTTAGGATGGTGAGACCCTTTGACTTGAGAAATTACTACATTTGTTGATAAAACGAGTGAATCGATTTTCTGCCAAAAATAACCATTGTTTAATAATTCCTGCATGTACATCATCCTTATCTCTCTACTGGTGATATTATAACCTTTGTTTCATAAAATGTAAATATATGATATTTTTCATGAAAAATGCTTACAATTAATCACACCGCTACGCAAACGGTGATTTAAAATCCAAACTTTATCTTTATATTTTTCGTAAAAAAACATGAATGCTTTGATTCATGTTTTTTGGTTTTGACTAACGTTTAACGTGCATAATGCGCATTGCATTCAGAACTGCAAGAATGCTTACACCCACATCCGCAATAACTGCCATCCACATTTTCGCAAGCCCTAAACTTCCAAGGACTAATACTAATATTTTGATAACCATAATGAGAATAATATTCATATACGTAATGCGTTGCGTTTTCTTTGCAATATCAATCGTTTCTAGAATTTGATGAGGGTTGTCATTGACCAACACAACATCAGAATATTCAATCGCAAGATCATTTCCAACCGCACCCATTGAAAATCCGACATCACTCAATCCCAACACCGCAGCATCATTCATACCATCACCTGCATACGCTAAAGTTGCATTGCGTTGTGCTTTTATTTTTGAAAATTGAGAAACTTTATCTTCTGGAAGTAATTCTCCATATGCAACATCAATCCCCATCTCTTTCGCAACGCGATCCACAACGCTTTGACGGTCTCCACTTAACATGACGCTGAAAATATGACGTTTGTGTAAATCTTCAATTAACTGCTTACTGTCATCACGAAGTGTATCATCCAATTCTATGCCACCAATTAATACATCATTTAAAACAACCAGAACGGATGTCATATCAGTTTCATAAAGACTGACATCATACCCTTCTTCTTTGACATTTTTAAGCGATCCTACAAAGACCGAATCACCATCCCAAAGGCCTCGAATCCCCTTACCAAAAACTTCCTTAACATCCGAAACACGATCTAAATTCACCGGTTTGTCGTATGCACCCACAATCGCTTTCCCAATCGGGTGGTTTGAATACGATTCTAAATGTGCTGCAATTTCTAAAACATCATCACGACCTTGAACGTCTGTAACTACAAGTTCCCCTTTTGTAAGAGTTCCGGTCTTATCAAAGACCACACCATCGACGGCTGCGAGAGCTTCAATCGATTCGCCACCTTTAATTAAGATACCTGATTTACTTGCTCGTCCGATACCCGCAAAATAACCAAGTGGAATCGACAAGACTAAGGCACAAGGACAACTAATGACTAAGAATACAAGACCCCGATAAATCCCATCATATGCAACGCCAGTTGTAATCCCCACATAAAGCATAATCACAAGGGCAAGTACAAATACAATTGGAGTATAAATACGCGAGAATTTCGTCATAAAGATTTCTGTTTTCGCTTTATTATCGGAAGATGCTTCAATCAGTGTCAACATCTTCGAGATTGTGGAATTTGAATATTCTTTCGTTACTTCCACTTCAATTGGAGATGAAAGGTTAATGGACCCCGAGAGAATCGTATCCCCTTCAAAAATATTTTCGGGCATCGATTCACCCGTGAGTGACGACATATCAAATGTTGTATTTCCTGCAACGACACGACCGTCTAGAGGAACCTGATCTGAAGGATTAATGCGAATGCGATCCCCAATCTGAACCGTTTCACACGCGACGATTTCCTCAACACCATCTACAAGTTTACGTGCAAACTGAGGACGTTTATTCAATAATGCTTTAATGGAAGCACGGGAATCATCAACGGCTTTATGTTGGAAATATTCCCCAACACTATAGAAAACCATAACACCCAAGGCTTCTCCGTATTCCCCAATGGCAAGTGCTCCAAGTGTCGCTACCGACATTAAGACATTTTCATCAAAAAATTGTTTTCGTGATAAACCACTTACAAATGCTTTGAGTACTGGCCATCCAACGACAAAATACACCGCAATGGTTAAAACGTTTAACCAACTTGCATCGATAAAGAGACGTAAAAGAATTATGAGTCCTCCCAGCCAAATAAATGGTGACATGCCCGCATCCTCATGATCGTGATTATGGCCTTTATGGTCATCGTGGGGATGTTCTTGAAGGCCCCATTCTAAGGTGACACCGATGTTCTCAATACTCTGGATGGAATTGGTTACATTCTTTACAAACGCATCATCCACGTCAATACCTTCTTTAATTTTGAGCTTTGCTTTTCCCAAAACTACATCAACACGAGCATCTTCGATATAGTCTTGCTTTTGAAGTTCGCGTTCAATTTTACCGGCACAATCCGCACAATGTAACCCTTCCAATTCAAATTTAACTTCTTTAATTGTTTTCATGATTTACTCCTTTACGTGATCCAGTGCTTGACTGAAGATTTGCATTACGTGACTATCCGCCAAGTGATAGTATGCATTTTTCCCAACTTTTGAACTTCTTACAAGATTCATCTTTCGAAGTGAAGCCAACTGATGTGATACTGCAGATTGGGTCATCCCCAAGATTGCCGCTAAGTCATCAACACAAACCGTTTCCTGAGACAAGATGGTAAAGATACGCAAACGTGTCGGGTCTGCAAACATTTTAAACAACATCGATAAATCTGTATATTCTTCTTCCGCTAAGAGTGTTTCTTGAAGTGCTTTAATTTCGTGGTGTTCCAATTCTTTTTGATCCATAAGTGTTATCCTTTCATATGAGCAGTTGTTCATGTATTCATATTATACGTTACGATTGATCAAACCACAACCCCAAAACGTCAAAAAGTGGCGATGCCATTCTTTTGCATCGCCACTTTTTGATTAAACTGTTTCTAAATCACCTAAGCGCTTAATAATATCCAAATCATGAATGCGTTTCTTACGTGTCGCATAATGTTTGATTACGCCTAAATCTTTCCCATTTAATAATTGAACGTGATGCGTTTCCGCAAGATCTCGTGCTTCTGGAGTATAGTCCGCATTGGAAAGAATTACCCGGGCATCAACGCGATCCCAGTAGGGTGATGACAAGCCATCCATAATGGATTGTTGGTCCACTCGAGAGGTCATGTATAAAATGCGAACATAGTAGGTAAACCCATCCGCTCGGTAAAGAACCATCTCGGATGGATTCACTTCCTGGTCACGTCCCAATACGGTATAACAAAACTTACTTAACAAATCTTTGGTATACTGATAAAACTGTAAATCCGTTTTAATATGAGCACATGCAAGATTTAAAGATTGATCGCGTTCCTTTTCTTCTTCGAAGGCTTGAAACGTATCTGCATATTTTAATTGATAATCGTTAAAGTACGCTTCATAGTTTCCCAGTTGTCTTAAAATCCAAATAATATCTCTTGATTTAGTGCTTTCGATTCCTACCCCTCTTCGAATGCATGCATGCATAATCGGACGCGTAATGCTTTGGTGTGCCTGCTCAGGATGTTTTGCATAGTGTTCCAACCAATAACAAATGGTGTCGTGAAGGCTCTTATCTGGATCTACAACCACATCATTAAAAATTGAACGGCCGTCTTGATCATATTTACTATGGTAAAAATCATTCACGAGATACCGGTATTCAAATCGATCACGAATCCCAGGCAAGGGATCCAGTGCATACGTTTCAACCGTCTCCTGATACACCCCGACAACGGAATCCGTTTTAAAACATGCTTCTGAAAGCATTTTATACAATGGATGACGTGTGTCTAAGTTTACTGCGATGCGCTCAAAGAATAAAAGTTTTGAAATCGCAACGGCACTTGCAATTGTCACAAAGACAGTATTAACCCGTGTTGTACGGAAAAAATTCGGTGCTCCTTCTGGCAATTCAATCGTTTCATTGAGTAAATAATCACTTAAACGATGAATTTCTAAGAAACGGTTATCAAACATACTCTTTGGACCGTTAAAGTTATAACGATCATTTTCGATTTCCTTGTTTAATCGATTCCAATCTGAAGGATCTAACATCCATTGGGTCAAGGTAATTAAATAGCGAACATCCAACCCTTTTAAAAAATGTTCATACGAATCAAAGTTTAAACTGTGACCAAAAACATGTTGAATGCATGTATCCATACGCAAGGGCTTCACAAGCTTTGCTTGGTCCTCAACCCCCCGTTGCACATCAAGAATTTTTGAAATCTGACACATCGTTTGATATGACTGGGTTTCAAGGGCATTACGAAATGCTTGTTCTTCAGTAAAATGTGTTTGTTGTTTAACAGGTCGTTTAGGACGAACACACTTTCCTGGCCAACGCCACCAACTTAAAATCCCCAGTCCAATACTCCAGACAATAAGCAGTCCCATATAGATGTAATAGAGATCAAAAACACGCAAAACAGGATAGGATAAAATCCACATAATTACGGATAAAGACGCTAACGCAAGTAAAATTTGTCCTGGAATGCACATACAAATTTCATATTTTTGACCAAGTTTGGTTAATTCACCGCTGATCATAAATCCTAAGATCATCAGCATCAGTCCCAATCCATGCATTTGAATTGATATTTCAAGTTTTCCTGGTGCGAGGAAATAAAAACATGCACCTAAAGCTAGAATTGCTCCGGCCAAAAACACAATAAAGCCAAGAAGCATCTGAAACCTCTTATAAATCTTCATAGAATTCCCCTCTTCGTCCTTTATAATAACAGTTTTTATCGCTTTAAACATAGAAAAAACAAGCAATCATGCTTGTTTCGCTATTTTTTATTAAAAAGTGTGGAGAGTGCGTCACCAACGCTAGAATAATGTGCTACACCCATTTCTTTTACCAAGGCTTCTCCCGTAGAAATTACAAACCCCTGAAATGCTTTAAGCATTGGAACATCATTATAACTATCCCCCATCGTGTAGATGGGCCCTTTGTAGTCATAGTAATCGATTATCTTTTGAAGTCCGGTTGCTTTTGAAATCCCGTGAGCTCCAATATCCACAGCACAAACATTCTGATTCGCCTCAACATGCAACGCACCATAATGTTGATTAATATGATTGGTAAGTGCTAAGGCTTGCCTTGGTGATGATGTCACAACATACAATGCCTGAACACCACGTTCTTGTTTTAAAACATCTAAATCGGTAAGCGGGATATTGGGGACCATAGAATGGGCGGATGCATCCAAATACAATGCCTGAACACCACGTTCTTTTTTTAAAACATCTAAATTGGTAAGCGGGATATTGGGGACCATAGAATGGGCGGATGCATCCACCACAGATTGATCTAAATCACTGATAAAAATTTCTTGGTGATCATGGGTTAACACGACACCCCCATTAATCCCGACAATAAAATCAACCGGAATATTATAGGCTTCAATCTCAGCCTGAATGGAATGAATCGTACGGCCTGTGACAATTCCAAACTTATTTCCCAATGCTCGAAATGTCCTAATGGCCTCAAGATCGTCGTGACTTACCGTTGAGTTTCGAAAGAGCGTGCCGTCATAATCCGATGCGAAAATCTGAATCACGCCGTCAAACCCCGTTTAATCCCACGGATATAACTGATCATGTTCATCCCGGCAATACAACCATCCCCTACAGCTTTCGCAATTTGTTGGACCCCAAACGTACAATCTCCTGCGGCATACAACCCTGGCATATTCGTTTCCATATTCTCATTAACAAGAATCCGACCATTTTCAACACCTAGACCTAATTTATTTGCGAGATCGGTGCTGGTAGCAGAACCAATGGCAACAAAAATACCATCCAATTCTAAGATACCTGATTCCATTTCCACGCCCGAAACCTTTTCCTCACCAACCACGGTCTTTACTTTTTCTTCGAGAATAATACAACGGTCATCAAAAGTTCCTGTGATTGGCTCACCATTGGTCAATACATAGACTTTCGATGCTACCTCTACAAGTTCCGCTGCTTCATGAGCTGCATACTCAGCACTTCCAACCACGGCAACCGTTTTACCGCGATAGAAAAATGCATCGCATACTGCACAATATGAAACACCACGTCCATTATAATTACGGATCTTACGAATTCTTGGAATGTTTCGGTGAGACCCCGTTGCTAACAACACACTGATGGCTTTATACGTCTCATGAATCGTTTCAACAACATAAGTTGCTCCATCAAAACCAATGGACAACACTTCATCCGTCACAACTTCAATGCCCAACTCAATGGCTTGATCAATCCCACGTTGAACCAATTCAACACCACCAATTGAGGTGAATCCGTAGAAATTATCCACATCCCGTGCCGTTTCACTTGCGCCTAAATCTTTACCAATAACCGTTGTGTTTACATTCCCGCGTTTAAGATATACGGCAGCTTGAATCCCCGCAGGTCCTTTGCCAATTATTAATGCATCCGTTTCTTTCATAGATATCTCCTTCAAACTCTTTCAATTATATGATATATGATTTTCGCATTCAAGTTTGATGTTTTTGAAAAAAATTAAAGTTTTTATTGAATTTAAAAATCATAGCGTTATAATATAAAGGCAAACGCTCCGTTAGCTCAGTCGGTAGAGCAACTGACTCTTAATCAGTGGGTCCACGGTTCGAGCCCGTGACGGAGCACCATTGAGTTTATTACACCACTTTCGAGTGGTTTTTTTATGTTCAAGCAAAAACAGTTGGCGGTTCCAAACGAAACACCAACTGTTTATTTTTTAAAGATTCAATTCAATTTCCAAGACGTCATCTTCATGAATTTCATGCTTTTGAATCGTACCATCAACATGCGTCAAAACATACGCTTTACAGTGATTATGTTCTTTAAGAATATGTGCTTTCGATCCTTCGTAAATCATCGCAACCCCATTATCCAACGCAATCCCTGGTACAGATGGATATGCTTTATAAAATGCATCAAATGTCTCACGACCTGGCTCATTATAGTGTGGTACATGAACTGCTTGAATAAAACCAAGACCTGATGTCATGATGAACTTCCAATCTTCCTTATTATCAAAGGACTCTGAATCACTATGACTGTATTGGTACCAGCAATTGGACCCTGCACTAAGACCTGCGAGGATAATTCCACGGTGATACGCATCTTTTAACACATGATCAACACCCCGTTGACGCCATACTTTAATCATCATACGAGTATCCCCACCACCAACATAAATTAAATCGGTATTTAATAATTTATACTGAATGACAGCTTGAGATGGAGACTCCGACACAAGTTTTAAAACGTCTACAACACTCCCAAGCGCTTCAAATCGTTGCGTGAGCGCCTCGATATATTCAACACGATCTGAGCTCGCAGTCGGTAACACAAGCACGCGTGGCTCCTTCTTTCCGGTCATTGCGATTAATTCCTTTTCGATCGCGGGTGCACTTCCAAATACATCGGTGCCCCCACCGATTGTTACGATTGTTCCCATAAAATCACCTCTTTGATATATGAGATTAACACAAGATTGCTTAAAACACAAGAAATTTAAAATGCCACTCAACCCACAACTCTATTTGTGATCTTTATCTTTTAGACCCAATAACCCATAAAGAAAGTGTTCATTCAACATTATAAATACAAATAAAATTACAACGATTCCCGTAATCTTTACTTCCAAGTCGAAAATCATAAAAAAGATTGCACATACGATAATTTCTACCGACCAAATCATGATTTTTTTTGAATCTTTCATAGCGATCACACTCCTCCATACATTATAACACTCTCATCTCAAAACCAAAATAATAATTGAAGGTCTGCTTTATGTAGCGTATGATAATCTCAAGAGATTGGAGATGGAACGTATGTTGAAGGTTGTTGAGTTGGAAAATGAAATTGTACATCATTCCTTAAAATTAATTGGCAAACGCTATACAGAAGCAGATCAGGAAAATGGTATGTATCAAAATCAATGGAAGACATGGTTTGAAGCTGATTTATTTGAGGATGTTATGAAAGAGTGTGCACCACATTATGCCTCACCCATTGGTCTTATTGCGGAAGATGATGCATATTGGATTGGACAAATTTTTAAACGTGATGCACCGGTACCAAAATCTTATGAGTGTTATGATTTACCGAATGGCGTCCTTGTGAACGTCTTTATTGAGGGGTCAACACGCAATGGTGAACTCTTTGAAACACCACTTGTTGATTTCGCTTGGAATCATTTAAAACAAGCAAATGTCATTGAAGCAGAACGTCAACCTAAAGTTGTTTTGGAACGGTATGAATATTTTGATCCCAGTCAAGAAACAACAGTCATGATTATTGGATTTGTAATTTAGAGCGTAGTTTATGCTCTTTTTTTATGGATAACCTATGCTTAAAACATCATCTATGGCATAATACTTGTAATATAAAGGAGACACTTATGAAACATCTAATCCATGATTTAGAAACACTTTTAAACATTAAAAGTCCTACTGGAAATACTGAAGAAGCTGTATTATTCTGTGAGAAACGCTTCCAATCATTAGGCCTTAAAACTTATCGAACCGTTAAAGGTGCACTGATTGCCACATTAGAGGGTGACTGTACCGATAAAGAAGTTACGTTATCCGCACATGTAGATACCTTGGGATGTCTTGTTAAAGAGATTACATCCGATGGTAAACTTCGTCTTACCCAATTAGGTGGTTATGCATGGGCAACGATTGAAGGCGAACATGTCGCAATTGAAACGCTATCGGGCCGTTTTTATTCTGGAACAATTCTTACAAATGTCGCATCCTCTCATGTACACGGATCACTGACATCCACAACAGAGCGGACTCAAAAGAACTTAGAAGTTCGTATCGATGAAAAAGTTAAAACATATGATGATGTTATTGCTTTAGGCATTAATGTTGGAGACTATGTTCATTTAGATCCACGTTGTCAAGTAACTGAGAGCGGCTTTATCAAATCCCGTCACCTGGATGATAAGGCGTGTGTCATTGCTTTATTTGGTATGGCTGAACATTTTGTATCCACAAAAACAAAACCAACCTACACAACCAATTTCTTTATCTCTACATTTGAAGAGGTTGGACATGGATCAAGTGCCGCAATTCCCGAAAAAACACTTGAATTCATCGCAGTCGATATGGCTGCACCTGGACAAGGTCAAACATCAGACGAATTTTCAGTGACAATCTGTGCGAAAGATAGTAGTGGTCCTTATGATTATGACCTTCGCAAACGTCTTGTTGCCCTTGCTTCACAAAACAAAATTCCTTATAAGATTGATATCTATCCTTACTATGGCTCCGATGCTTCGGCTGCATTACGTGCAGGATATGATTTTAAAGCAGGACTGATTGGTCCCGGCGTTGATGCATCACACAGCTTTGAACGGACACATGAAGAAGCCATTCAAGCGACCATCGACCTTGGAATTGCCTACCTCACCTCAACATTTTAACCAAATCCTTTGATTTGGTTTTTTTTAAGCAAGATTTCTATCTTTTAAAGAGATGTTTAATTTGTGAAATGAAACCAATAAAGGACAAAATAAGTCAATTTACCGCTAATATAGATAATATACTACGCATTTATTGTGAACACTCTGAAATTTGTAAGCGTTTACTTGACACTTAATAAAAGCAAGTCTATACTGAAAATATAAGATAATGATATATAAAGAATTGTTTAGGGGTGCTAGGGTATGAATAATCTTTATTTCGAACATTATAGTTTTAGTCGTGCAGATTCGCCATTAATTGTGGAACATTGCGAATTTGATCTTTCAACTGCAACCAATGCCTTTTATTGGCATAATGACTTTGAAATTATTTTAGTCAAAACGGGTCTGTGTGAGATTGATATTGAAGATGAGGTCTTTACCGCAATGAAAGACACGGTCGTCTTTATAAATCCTGGGCAAACACGACGAATTGTACCAAAAACAGAAGGTATAACACTTGATCGTTATATCATTGATCATCGTTATCCGGAAAATTTTAATCTGGATTTGGAACATAAACAGTTTGAAACACTCTCACTTAGGCAAGAACTTGTAGCCATTTTACATGTAATTTCGCTTGAGTACGATGCGAGTGTTAATGATGCAACATCATCTCTAAATCCTTTAACCTATTCCCTCTTTGACATGCTGGTTAAATATCAACCACGCGTTCCCGTTCATACTGATCGCAAACATTCAAAAATTGATATCGTAAAACAAGGCATTCAGTATATGCATAAAAATTATAAAGAGGAACTTACACTTGATCAAATTTGTCGTGATATTGGAATCAGTAAGTTTTATTACTGTCGTCTTTTTAAAGAAGAGACCGATACGACAATCAACAACTACCTCAATGAGGTACGGTGTCATTATGCTTATGAACTCTTAAGCGAGTCAAACCTACGTGTGGGCGAGGTTGCTAAAGCCTGTGGCTATAATTCAACTTCTTATTTTACCAAAATATTTAAGCATTTATTTGGCTATCCTCCTTCACATGTGGAGAAAACTGTCGTCTAGTCCTTATTTAAAAAGCAGCTGAGTCCGTCGGCTGCTTTTTATGTGCACGTCTTTCTCATATTTTCTAAGATGATGTTACAATACTTGTGAAAGTAAGAGGAAATTGTAATGAAAATATTATTTGCAGGTGCGGGTGCCATGGGTGCGCGCTTTGGTGCCCTATTGCACCGTAGTGGTAATGAAATTGTTTTTGCGGATGGATGGCAAGCACATCGTGATGCAATCAATGAACACGGACTCAAGATGATTATTGATGGCGTCGATGAAGGCTTTGTTCAGATTCCAGCGGTTTCACCAAGTCAAGTCGAAGGAACCTTTGATCTTGTCTTTGTCTTTACCAAAGCGATGCATCTTGATGCTATGATGCAAGACATCAAACACGTTATTACCGACAACACACGCGTAATCTGTTTATTGAATGGATTGGGAAATGTTGAGGTTATTGAACGATATGTTCCTCAAGAAAATATCTTTTTAGGGGTAACCGTATGGACTTCAGGTCTTGGTGGCCCTGGAATTGTTGATGCAGTTGGGTCCGGTGCTATTGAACTCCAACAAGTTCATCAAACCCAATCACCCTTTAATAAAACACTCCTTGAGACCTTAAACCAAGCTGGACTTAATGTTGTTTACAGCGATGATGTGAAACAATCAATCTGGAATAAAGTTGCATTAAACTCCGTACTCAATACATATTGTACCTTAATCGATTGCAACGTAGCGGAATACGGTCATTATGAAAACAATCGTATTCTTACTGACTTAGTTGTGGATGAAGTCATTGCGGTTGCCAATGCTGAAGGGATTCTTTTGGATAAGGATGCTTTAGTCGCTAAAATTGAAGCCGTCTACGATCCACAAAAAGCCGGCAATCATTATCCTTCCCTCTACCAAGATATGGCAGCAGGGCGTAAAACAGAGATTGATTATCTGAATGGAGCAATTGCCCGTTTAGGTGCAAAACACGGAATTGCGACACCGGTATGTTTGGCGATTACACATATGATTCATGCTAAAGAAGGCGTAAAGAAAACACATCATTAGATGTGTTTTCTTTTTTTATACTCATTAATTAACGTGGTGATACGCTCAAGGATCACCTCACAATTGTAGGGCTCAACAATATAGTCTTGCGCCCCTTGGACTAAAAGTTCGAGCGTTCGCTTCGGACGGTACCGTGTTGTTACGATGACAATAGGTTTGTGATAATTTTCCTTAAGCCATGGGATGAGGGCTGCACCATCGTGATCACAATAATCTATATCCACGAGGAAGCAATCCGTATCCTCTGATTGAAGTGGAAACGTATGGATAGTCTTCACACACCATGTCGGATCAAAACAATCGAGTAGGTTGGGAATATCATGATGACTTATGATTGTGATTGTATACATTTCATTAACTCCTTGATTCATTGTGATGCGTCGTTTTAATTTGAAAGCGTTTATCGTTAATGTTGATCGTTTTAAACCCATCAAGGGCCCTATCGATCGTGGATTCAATAATAATATAAGGAATTTGATGGTATATTGCAATCTGTTCTGCGCAATCAATCATTATTTTTATCAATAAATCGTCACGCACACTTTCAAGGCTTTCGAAGCACTGTATCATCATTTGGGTCTCACACTCAAAATTGTAAGCTAAATAACCTAGGATTGATTGGGACGATGCGATTGTAATGAAACGCTGTGTTTCACTCAATGTATGCGTTGGAAAGCACGCTTGAATTTTTGTTATGCATTCAAGGCTTTGATGTGCGGGCCACACATATGTCTGATACCGTTCATGATGCCTTAACTTCCATTGTGATCGAGTTATTCCATAGGATACCGAATCATAGTAAACACCTTGATAATAGCGGGCTTTTTTTATCACTGCTTCGCGGTTCATACCCAATTTGTCACCAATACGCTGCATCCCGATATTTCCAGACCATGTCACAAATCCAATGCGTTCGATTTCATAAAATAAAAACGCTTCATGAATTAATAGTTTCATTACTACGGTCCCAATTCCTTTAAACCAAAAAGATTCATCAAAAAGATCAAAACCACTATTCATCCAACGCGTACGTTGATCTTGCCAGTACAAGGAAGTCCGACCAATAATCACATCATCATATAAGATTACCCGGGTGCGGGGATTGTTGAGGTAGAAAGGTGCTTCGTTCTCAAGAAATTCACGTAAAGACTTTTGTTGGTATTCCTCAAAATAAGGTGCATCCAAATCACACCACGCATAATGCGGCTCTTTCGCTGACAACTCCCAAATACGCGGTAAATCTGTATGGCGAAACGGTCTTAGCTGAAGTTTCGATTCAATAAAACTTTGTTTCGGTTTAAACTGTTTTCGAGTAAGGGCAAGCACCCATTGACTTGGACGATACCCTTCGGGTGGATCCACCGCAATAAACCCCAAAGACTGATAGAGGTGAATGGCACGATGATTTTGTGGACTTGGATCAACATATACATGGGTACATGATGTCTTTTTAAACACTTCATGAATGAGCCAACTTAATGCGTAACCACCCACATGAAAACGATTGTACAGTTTAATATCAAGTTGCGCATAAGTATCAACGACCCGATAGAAGAGTTCCCCGACATAGTCATGGTTTTGATATACACTAAAATGAACTGAATTGTGATTTAAATGAATCTGTTGGTACCATCGTTGCATGGCTTCATCATCCAGCAACAATCCCGACTCAAAGCCAACATGATGCATTATTTCAGGGTCAGCCCATAACTGCTGGAGGTTCTTTAAATCCTTTTCCTGTGTAGGTTCAATCGCTATATTTAGACTTTGTTTATGCCAATTCATCACTTCACCTCTTTTCTAAAGAAAATATACCATAATGATAGGTTTTTAGGTAGCATCTGTTATTAAAAGGGACTCAAAGGATACAAAAAAAAGAGTCAGTGACTCTTTTAGGCAATCGGCGCAAGCAATACTTTACCTGTACCACGATACACATTCACAAATCCTTCGCCTGAAACGGCAGAACCCATTAAACTTTTGGTAGATTTTTCGACACGGAAATCCAAGGATCCAGACCATGCAATCGCAAAGTTTCCATCAATTCGAATTTCATCGTCTTGAAGTTCCACTACAATCAGTTCTTCACGAGGGACTGGGCTTTCTAAAACCGCAACACCATGACCTTCGAGTGCAAGGTTAAAAAGACCTTCTCCACCCATCATTGCGGATGATAAATTCCCACGAGAAACAACTTTTTGTTTGATATCTGAATCGCAGGCAAGGAATAAACCATCTTCAAGCACAATTTTTCCCCAATCTTCAACACGTTCAAGCAGAATGTGTTTATATGTCGGTTCTAACATCAAATATCCCGTTCCGGAGTATCGCGGTTTCGCAGCAGATTCTTTCGTTACAGAACCTTTGATTGCTTTTCCAATAAAATCCCCAACACCTTTCACATCTGCACCCATCTTCACATCACCGGCAGACCATTGCATCGCACCAGCACTAACCGTTACGGCTTGATTTTCCAGTTGAACATAGACTTGACGCTTACGAATATTCATCTCGGATGCATAATATGCAGCAATCGCATTTTCGGCACTCACACTTAAATCCTTTTGGTATTCCAATACTTTAAAACAACCCATGGAAGCAACTTCCACAATATTACTGTTATCCTGTAAATTTTTAATTTGAATCATTATCTTCTCCTTAGAATATAAGGCTATCCTACCAAATTTTATAGCGAGAAAGTGTTTAAACGACCTAAACCGCTCAATTTTTGTGCTCAATGAAAAAAAAGACTGATTATTCAGTCTTTTCGTTTCCAAATATTGCTTCCGCAAGGGCTCTTCCTTCAATTGTATCCGCAAGACCCCCTTCACCGGTTTCTCGGAATTTACGCGGAAGTTCTTTTCCTACTTTATACATTGCTTCTACCACCGTATCCGGTGTCAAGGCACTCTCTACACCGGCAAGCGCCATGTCGGCGGATACTAAAGCTTGTGACGCACCCAAAGCATTTCGTTTAACACACGGCACTTCCACAAGGCCTGCGACAGGATCACAAATTAGACCCAACATATTTTTGATTGTCATCGCAAAAGCATGGGCGCACATCTTTGGTGTTCCCCCTAATACATCCACAACCGCAGCACTTGCCATCGCACTGGCGCTGCCAATTTCAGCTTGACAACCCCCTGTAGCACCTGCAATGGACGCATTATTCGCGACCACCAAACCAAAACCTCCCGCTACAAACAAGAAATTAATTTCTTGTTCGCGTGTAAGATGATAACGTTCTGAAATTGCCGATAATACTCCCGGCACAACACCGGCACTCCCCGCCGTTGGCGTTGCGCAAATGATACCCATCGCAGCATTCACTTCGTTCGTTCCAACTGCATTTTGAACCGCAGTCATCACCGTCGGTCCACAAATCGTTTCACCATGACTTAAATATTTTGAAATCTTGGTTGCATCACCACCCGTTAGACCCGTGGTCGATTTTACACCGCGTTTCCCCTGCTCAATGGTTCGTTTCATAACATCCAGTTGTGAACCCATACGTTGAACGATGACATCGCGGGATTCTTCGGAACGCTTCATTTCAAATTCAATAATTGTTTCAGATAAACTTCCACGCTCTGTAGCAGTATCAACTAATTCTTGGATAGATTTAAACATAATATCTCCTATTTCGCAATGTAGAGAACTTCATAAATATTCTCCACACATCGTAAGCGATCCAGTGATGTTTCCAAATCATCTTGATCCAGTTCAATCACCATATACGCTTTTTTTCCTTTTTCCTCACGATCCACTTTCATGGAACCAATATTAATGTGCATCTCACTGAGAATGGTTGCGACCTTCGCAATCATCCCAGGACAATCCTCATGAAAAATAAGAATTGTTGGGACACCCCCATCGATTTCCACTTTCGTACCATTGATCTCGGTAATCTTTACATTTCCGCCACCAATCGATATTCCTACGACTGTACATTTAC
Source organism: Erysipelothrix sp. strain 2 (EsS2-6-Brazil) (assembly GCF_016617625.1). Taxonomy (NCBI): domain Bacteria; kingdom Bacillati; phylum Bacillota; class Erysipelotrichia; order Erysipelotrichales; family Erysipelotrichaceae; genus Erysipelothrix; species Erysipelothrix sp. strain 2 (EsS2-6-Brazil). The sequence continues at coordinate 3,936 of NZ_SBAR01000015.1, read as the reverse complement.
GCCCCGCTTTATGCATTACAATTTTTGTAGTATTGGGATGATCCACCTTATCCACTAAAGGAATAAAGGTCACCTTCATCCCTTCTTCTTGTGCAATGAGAAGGGATTCATGCAAGCGCGTATCATCGGGATCCATCCCCAAAAGACCGCCCGCTAACGCAACATTGGTCCCATGTCCCTTATACGTTTTCGCAAACGATTCATATAAATAAATATTGGCTCGCTCTGGACATTCTCCAAAAATACTGCGAGCTATCTTTCCAATCCGCGCTGCTCCAGCAGTATGAGAACTGCTGGGTCCGGCCATAACTGGTCCAATAATATCAAAAACAGACTTAAAATCTTGACTACTCATAATGGACCCTCCTTACGCACATTATAACGATTTTCACTACGTATCACAACATCTTAAAACATAAGAAAAACACTTTAGTTCAAAAGGGCAAACCAAAGTGTTTCTTTGCTTATTGTTCTTAGAAATCGTAGTGATCGATTGGATACGTGAGGTAATGAATTTCCTCAAGTTTTTCGGCCGTGATAAATCCTGCCGGTGCATCGAGCACTTGTGGTATACGGTTTACAACCGTTGCACACGTATGTGCTACCGTATCCGGTTTTTCGACTGAGAATACTACATCTGGGTCTCCGACAATCTTCCATTCACAGAGATCCCCATCATTCTCACCGTAAACCTTCCCAATACATTGAACTTCCAGTTCTGGGCCTTGATGTGTAAGGATTGTGGTGACCGCAGACATACCAATCGCATCCCCCGCTGGAATTTCACGTCCTAATGTTTCTGAATAAATTGCATGATCTAAAACATACGGAACACTTTTTTGTGAAATGGCCTTAATGGTCCATCCCATTTTTGCGCAGATGCCCTCGCCTGCATTCCACATATAGCTTGGCAAACTTTCTGCTTGCGCAATTTCTTTTTCAAACGTCTCAAGATCATAACCAGCACCGTGTGCTTCCGCCAGTGCAAGTCCATAATCTTCTACATTATAGCTAGCCGTTCCATACATCTTCTCAATACGATTCACACCGCCTGCAACAAGACACGGCATGTTAATCCAATAGATATCTTGCATACCACTTCCCGTAATGGTAACATTGTAATCTTTCGCAAGACGATCAAGGCGATTAGTTTCTGATGGTGCGGTGGTCCATGGATAAATTGCTTCTTCACAAGTCGTAATGACGTTTACACCATGAATTGCGCATGTTTCAAAAATTGAGTACATATCGTTCATATAACTAAATACTGTCACGATCGCAACATCTGCATCACATTCTGATAATACCTTATCAGCATCATCGGAAATCAGTACACCGGTTTTACGTCCCAAATTCGCAAAGTCACCGACATCCACCCCTACTAATTTCGGATTCGCATCAATCGCTCCCACGATTTCTGCACCGTGATCAACTAAATTACGAACAATCACTTCGGCCATTTTACCACAGCCATATTGTATAACGCGTACCTTTTCGTGTTTCATATCCAATCCTCCTATTTCTTGATATATATTTCACAACTATAGTATAATCTCTATAGTAAGGTGAGAGTCAAGGAGGGTTTATGCAAAAATTAAGAATCGGGGAAATTGCCCGTTTGAATGATGTTTCCATTCAAACATTACGGTATTATGATGAAATCGGTCTTCTCAAACCGGCTGCGATTGATCCAGAAACGCATTATCGCTACTATACGATTGAACAGTCTGCAACGTTGGATATGATTCAGTTTCTTAAACGATTAGACTTTAATCTCATGGAGATTCATGACATTCTAAAACAAAAAATCAGCCTTGAGTCTTTGAAGGCTTCCCTTAAATTAAAAGAAGAACAACTTCTCGATGAACATCGATCGATTATCCATCAAATTCAGTCAATCCATCGTTTTATGGAAACCACCAACTTGTATACACAAAATATGGATAAGCACTGGATGGAAATCAGCTCGTTTCATGCACGCCATATCTACCGTTATCCCATTACACAAAATATTTACGAAATGTCGATTGATGCCTATGAATATGCGTTGCGCGACTTTAAACATCATCTAAAATCGAAAACCCTTTTTAATCGAGTCGGTTCCATTATGTCCAAGGAAAACTTTATCCGGCAACACTTTGACTCGAAAGAACTTTTTGTCTTTGTCGATGATCCAGCTCAAGCTAACGACAGCCTCCCACAGGGGGATTATGCCGTCTTTTTCTGTCAATCTTTTGAGGATGAAATAGAAGCAATGCATACCTTTCATCAACTCATCAATGCGCAAAACCTTGTCATTAATGGGGATTATATTTGTGAAGTACTCTACGAAATGCCCAATACCAATTCTGGTCGTCGTGATATGTTTATTCGACTTCAAGTCCCTATATTACTTGATATCTAAAAATGTATGGGTACTTTGATCCCCTATCGTTACGCTCGAACGGTTTATGTTTTTTCAAAATCATAAAAAAAATTTCCGTTTTCATTATTAAGTGATAAACGGAAATTTTGGATTGTGATGAAACGTTGTGGTTTCATTAAACCAGTTCTTCGATATTAAGTACGTTAAATATTACTTAATTTCCCAACTCATGACAATGGATTGTGTCACGGCTAAGTCATTTGCAGTCATCGTGGAACCCATCATATCCGCACTGGCCATACGATGCATTGGTCTTGCAGTAGCATGATTCACGTACTCCATATTACAAATATGACCCAATCGGATCCCTGAAGTATCCGCAATCAATTTCGCTTTATCGGTAGCTTGATTAATCGCGAGAATCAAGGCATCATTATCTGCTTTGGTTGAATCTTTTAAGAAATACGAAAGACTGAAATTAAAGTCATCACTGGTTCTTAAATGATCTAACAACTCCGACATCTTCGTAAGATTAATACTATCTTCAAAAACAAGGCGTTGCACACATCGGAATAATTTGGGTTGATTTTCGGTGGGTTGGAGGATGGAAACCTCGATCCCTGACGTTTTAATCAAACTGGTATTAAACTCTACGCGCTTAAAGGCCTTCACAATATTTTCATATTGTTTTTTTAATGCATCAAACGAACTTGCGTACGACGAATCATCTTGTACTAATTCATAGCTAAAACGCATCATATCTGGTGTTACGTAGATACTGCCCGATCCTTCAATCGTTAATTTACTACTCATATCAATCACCTCTCTCTCTAATAATACAGTATAATAGATGAAATAAAAGTAAAATGTGCTATATTTTAATAAAGGAGTCAACCATGAAAAAATTTAATCTGAAACAAAAACTCATTGTGAGTCTAGTAATGCTTGCGATTACCCTAATTACCTTTGTTGTGATGACCTTTTTCGTTTTTAGAGTTCCATTCCAAATGGATCTCTTATTAAATGAAGTCGTTCTCGCACTTGTCGTATCCGTCTATGCATTTTTTATTATAAATATTGGATCTTGGGTAAGCGTTGTATTTTTTATCCTTGGAATGCTTGCATCATTTTGGGCCCTTGCGTTCTCGGTAGCTCGGTCTGGTGGCAATGCAATTGCATTCAATGGTCTATTTATATGGATTATTGTGATGTTTAGCTCGAATCTTATTGGATTAATCTTAGATTTAGTCTGGAAATCAAAACGAAAAGCAAAACGCGCAGAAAAAGCTAAAAATGATGCACTCAAACAAGAACAGTTTGAGGCAAAACAAGACGAAGCAATTGCTATTGAACCGCAAACGGAAGAGCATCCCACCATTCATCTCAATGATATTACAGTGGATGAACCGCTTGATGAAAAAGAAAACAACGTTGATTAACGTTGTTTCCTAAATTCAAATCTCAACCGCACCACCCAAGGTGCGGTTGTTTTTGTATAATAAAAGGAGCCCACCCGACTAAAAGGAGCTCCCATATGAAGTATAAACAATTAGATAAAAAAATGAAAGACC
>NZ_SBAR01000014.1:0-30071 GCF_016617625.1 Erysipelothrix sp. strain 2 (EsS2-6-Brazil) | reverse complement strand
AATATCTTGATGATATTTGCTTCAAAATTAACTCAATGCCGCGAAAAATATTTGACTTCAAAACGGCCTATGAGATAGACTTTAATAAAAGTAAAAGTGGTGCGGTTGAGATTTGATAAAAGAAAAAGCACCCGGATTCGGGTGCTTTTTATATCTAAAATAAACAGATTGATACCAAACACTACTTTGATAACCGAAAACCCTTATAATAAAATGTAAGGAGGGTTTAAAGATGCATTATAAAATACGTAATTTTAGAGATTTAGGGGGGATTCCAGTAAAAGAAGGTCACGTAAAACACCATAAACTTTTACGGGGTGGTCCGCTCTATGATTTGGATGATGAGACGGTGTCGAGTCTTCTTAATGAATACCACCTTAAAATGGTTATTGATTTAAGATCTGATCGCGAAATCGAAGAAAAACCAAATAAGGTGATTGAAGGTGTTGAAGCCATTCATCTTGACATTATGACTAAAGCACAACAGAATGCAGATCCAGAAAAAATGGCACTTAAATATCGACGTGAAATTTCTACAGAACACATGAAAGGTTTAAACCGATTGTTTGTGGAAAGTCACGATGCACGGGATGAGTATCGTATATTTTTTAAATATCTTCTTAAAAATAAAGAAGGAGCTCTTTATTTTCACTGTACTGCAGGTAAAGACCGAACGGGTTTTGCGGCTGCTCAAATTCTTAAAATATTGGGAGCGAGTGATGAAGCAATCTTAGCAGATTATCTTGAAACCAATACAATGACTCATGAACTCGTTGAAAAAGAATTGGCGGGATTTAAAGTTAAAGAAAATCTAACGGATGATCAGGTGAATAATATTCGTGGATACATGACGGTGGATACCAGTTACCTTAAAGAAGCGTGGGATGCTATTGAAGAAATTTACGGGGATTTTGAAACTTATGTTTCAGAAGGTTTATTACTATCGGAAGAAGATGTGGAGACACTAAAAAAGATCTATATCGAATACTAACGGTTGCCAATGGCAATCGTTTTATTTTAAATTATGGTATAATGTTCACGAAAGTTTCACAAAGTGATTTGAGGGGTTTAGATTCATGGCATCTCGTTTTAAAAAAGGCATTACTATCATCCTGGTGTTCGCATTGATTGGCATTCAACCCATCAATGCGTTTTCACGCACCGACTATGAACGGGATGAAGGTTATTATCATGAGTTGTGTTCTGGGGCGAGCGCACGTGATCATCAGGATGAGTGTTCTGGATTTACCGAATATATTAATGAAAAACTTGCGGATTCGGAAACATTATTAAGACGGATTCGTGAAGAAAAAGAGACGGTTTTAGAGGAAATTGAAGATAATAATGAATTGTTAGAAGTTTACCAAAAAGAAATTTTGGTTTTAAAAGAACGTGTTATGGAGATTCAAGAGAGTATTCGAATCATTGAAGAAGATGTTTTGGCGACCGAAGCCAAGATTAAAGTGTTTGAAGATAAAATTAAAGTTTTGGAAGAGAAAGTGAAACTCAATATTCGTGCTTCACAATCCTCTCTTTATGTAAGTAATTATATAGAGTTTGTATTTGGAGCTGCAGATTTTGTGGATTTAATTCGTCGCATGGAAGGGTTGACACGAATTAAGCAGAGTAATGATGGTGTGGTAAATGAGTTGATTGCTGCACGAAAGGCATTTGATGAAGAAAAAGAGCACTTGTTATCTCAAAAAGAACAATTGGAAGCGAAAGAAGCGTCTGTAAAAAAAGAAGAGCATGATATCAAAGTCTATCAGATGGAAGTCCGAGATTTGATTCAATCGTTGATGGCCAAACATCAAGTGCTAGAGGATCAAAGTAAAGAGGTTCAAGAAAAGATAAGTTTTGAGAACAAACTGTTTTTAGACCTTCGAAATTTACCCAATGAAAATGGATTTGTACGACCGATAAAATCAAATTATTGGGTATCAACAGGCACGTGGCATTATGCAAAAGGCGGTCGTCATATGGGTGTTGATTTAGCGCATGTTGATGCGCGTGTGGGCTTGGAAATTCTTGCTCCGGGCTCGGGTATTATTACTGGGACACAAGGTGGATGTCCAACCTATGGTTCGTATCCTCGCGGGAATTGTAATGGAGGTTGGGGTAATTATCTGACAATGATGTTTAGTGTGAATGGAAAAATTTATGGTGCGTTGTTTGCACACCTTGAAGAAAATTCATTTAAGATGTCACCCGGATCTGTAGTTCGTGCAGGCGATGTGATTGCGAATATGGGCTCTTCAGGTTTATCCTCGGGTCCTCATCTTCATTTAGAAATTTATTATCTTGGTTCTGATAGCATTGAGGCTGCATATGATCGTTGGGATGGAAACATAACCTTTGGGACGGGAGGCGCAAATTGGGGCAACGGTTGGGAGAAACGTTGTGAGATGAACAATCATGATGCTCCATGTCGCGAAAACCCTATGAAAATATTTAATTATACTTATGAAGCAGAATATTAAAAGTCGAGTGAAAATCTCGACTTTTTTATTTTTTTGAACATATCCATTGACAAAAAAGGAGAACAAAGTTATTCTTTTGTTGCAAACGTTTCGCATTTAAATAAATGGGTGTGAATTTAGGGTAACACTTAAAACATTCATATTTTGGAAATGCAAGGCCACGAAAGTGAGGATTTGAAATGAAAAAATTAGGTTTAGTATTGCTTGTCTTGATGATGCTAGTGGGTTGTCAAGCACAGAATAAAGATGAATCTGGAAAATTAAAAGTAATGACAAGTTTTTATCCACTCTATGATTTCGCGCAAAAAGTCGGAGGCGATAAAGTAGCAGTCGAAAACATTATTGAAGGTGGGGAAGCACATGGATATGAACCAAGTGCAAATGATATCATTCGTATTCAAGAATCCGATGTTTTTATTATGAATGGTGCTGGTTTTGAGGCATGGGCTCCTAAAACATTACAAAGTGTAAAAAATGAAAAATTAAAGATTGTTGATTCGAGCCAAGGGGTGACCCTCCATGAGGGTCATGACCATGATGATCACGATCACGATCACGATCATGATGATCATCATCACGGTGAATATGATCCACATATTTGGATGAATCCCATGAATGCCTATCAACAAATGAAAAACATTAAAGATGCTTTTGTGGAAGTAGATCCAGAAAACAAAGAATATTATGAAGAAAACTTTAAACGTTATGGTGCTGAGTTTGAGTCATTAAGCAATGATTTTGAAAATAAGTTACGCAATGTGAAAAACAAAGAAGTTGTCGTAGATCATACAGCATATGGATATATGCTTGAGCCCTATGGTATCGAACAAGTTGCCATTGCAGGCAGTCTTCTAAGTAGTGAACCAACTGCAAAGCAAGTGGATGAATCCATCCAATACATTAAGAATCAAAACATCAAAGCAATCTATATGGAATCACTCAGTAATGATAAATTACTCCAAACGATATCCAAAGAAACGGGTGTGAGAATTCTTAAATTAAACACGCTTGAGAGTTTATCAAAGCAAGATTTAGAAAAGGGCACCGATTATTTTAAAGTCATGCATGAAAACTTGGAAAGTCTTGTCGAGGGATTGTCACTCTAATGATTGAAAAACGAAAGGGTGTAAGTATACTCACAGTGCTTGCACTCTTTTTTTCCATTTCGCCCATTCACGCCCTATCTGAAAATGACTTTAAAAAAGATGAAGCATATTTCCATGACCTATGCTCTGGTCAAGCATCGCGGGAGCATGAAACCTTATGCAGTCAATTCACAGAGTACATTAATCAAAAAATAAGCGATTCCCAAACACGTCTTAAAGATATTGAAAAGCAAAAAGACGATATCAATACATCGATTGATACCCAACAGGAAACAATTCGAGTTTATCAAGAAGAGATTAATACCCTTTCCGCAACTGCTCGTGAATTAAAAAATTCCATTACCGCAATCAATGAAGACATCAAACAAACACAAATTAATATCGATGTCTATCAAAAAGAAATTGATGTGCTAAATGAAAAAGTAAAGAAAAACATTGCAACCTCTCAATCACAACTTTACGTCGATCCGCTAGTCGAGTTTGTCTTTGCGGCCGTCGATTTTGTCTCCCTCATTCGCCGTGTCGAAGGGATTGCGCGCATTAAGGAAAGCAATGATCTTACCGTAAATAAATTAATTGAAGCAAAGAAGGTTTTTGATTTAGAAAAAGAACATTTAAATCATCAACGCCAAGAATTAGAGAAAAAAAACAAGCTGATTGAAGAACAAGAAACGATTAAGAAAGCATACATGGAAAAAGTCAAAAAGACGATTGCCTCCTTGATGGAGAAAAACAAAGCACTCGAACTCCAATATGACGAACTCCAAGAAAAAATCGATCTTGACAGTCGCTTGTTAAGTCGAATCTCGAGTATTGAAGAAACCAATGGCTTTATTCGCCCCGTTGAAAGTGGATACTGGGTATCCGCAGGAACTTGGACTTATCCATGGGGTGGTCATCACATGGGGGTGGATTTAGCTTCCGTTACAGGATCGATTGGTCTCAATATATTGGCACCGGGGTCGGGACTTATAACGGCAGTTAATGGAGGGTGTCCCACATATGGATCGTATCCAAACGGCTCGTGTAATGGAGGATTTGGTAATTACATCACCATGATCTTTAAGACAAATGGTGTTGTTTATGGAGCGATGTTTGCTCATTTAAAAGAAGGAAGTATGACCGTTTCCCCAGGTGATATCGTTTCGGGCGGAACAGTGTTAGCGCAAATGGGTTCTTCAGGATTATCCATGGGACCCCATCTACATCATGAACTTTATTATCTCGGTGAAGATTCGATTGAAGCAGCATACGAGCGATGGGATCGGTCGGTAACCTTTGGTACAGGTGGTGCTTATTGGGGGAATGGGTGGAATATGCGCTGTGATACCAATGGTCGAAGTGTTCCATGTCGTGAAAACCCTATGACGATATACCAATACACACTTGGAGGTGAATATTGATGCGAAAATACCTACCTTACGGGGTCATCCTTCTAATCATCATTTTATGTTCGTTGTTATCGTATCACTTTCAAAATCATGCGGTTATGGCACAGTCCTTGGAAAGTAAACATGACGCTTTGTATCAAGGAACCGTAACAAAGGTCCGAACCGAAAAAGATGAAACAACGAAAATGACGAAGCTATTTTTAGAAGTATACTCTGAATCTTTTCCATATCTTAATAAAACAATTTCAATCGAACAATCCTTGAGTGAAAATACGGCTCAGGCCCTTCTTCCATTACAAAAAGGGGACTCTGTTCTATTGAATCAAACGACAAATGATGAGGGGGTCCAGTATACGCTCAATGGTCCAACCCGAAGCATGCGTGTATTTGTCGTGATTGGGATCTTTAGTATCCTCTTACTGGTTATTGCAAGAAAACAAGGTTTGAAAACGTTAATGTCGTTTGCGTCAACGGTTTTCGTGGTTGGAACCGTCTTTATACCTGGTATTTTAGCCCAACAAAATATGTATCTTTTGGTATTGGTTGTTGCGCTCTGCATTACCCTTCTATCATTTATCACATTGTCGGGATTCTCCAAGAAAACAATGGCTTCTATTATTGGGACACTGGGGGGTGTTTTGGTCGCAATCGTATCGGCACTGCTGATTGTCTTCTTTTTAAAGATTCGAGGTGCAGCGTCAGAAGAATACTCGTATATTGCGATGATGAATCGCGAACAGCCTTTCAATGTAAATCAAATTCTCTTCGGTGCTGTAATCATTGGGGGACTTGGGGCGATGATGGATATTTCAATGTCTATTGCTTCATCAATGTGCGAGATGATTGAAATCGAAGCGTCCTTACCAAGACGCGATCTCGTGAAAGCAGGCATGAACGTGGGCATTGATGCAATCTCAACCATGGTCACAACGCTTGTCTTGGCATATACAGGAGGTGCTTTGCCATCAATCATCCTCTTAAATCTCTATCAGCGAAGTGGTACCTATATTCTCAATAGCTTATGGTTTTCCGTTGAAGTCCTCCAAGCACTTGTTGGTTCCATCGGCATGATGGCAGCCGTTCCATTAACCGTATATTTTATGAGTTGGATTCAAAAGCGTTTACAACGAAAAACGAATACGAAAACCTGTAGTTAAATGGTTGTATATCATAGTTTTTCATATCTATGTATGGTAGAATTATCATCAGTACAAATAGATGATAAGGGGTGTTTATATGAAAAAAACTATTGTACCAGAAGGATATCAGTCCAGACTTGGTGTTTATGACACTCAAACTGCGATTGGATTTATTAAGCGTTGCTTCGAAGAGGCGCTCACAGGAAGTTTAAAATTAAAACGGGTTTCTGCGCCTTTGTTCGTGGCACGAAATTCGGGTTTAAATGATGACTTAAATGGTGTGGAGCGTCCGGTTCGTTTTGACGTTCCCTCACTGGATGCAGAGGGTGAAGTAGTACACTCCTTGGCAAAATGGAAACGCATGGCGTTACATCAATATGATTTTAGAGAAGGAAACGGTCTTTATACGGATATGAATGCAATTCGCCGTGATGAAGCGTTGGATAACATTCACTCAATTTATGTGGACCAGTGGGATTGGGAACGTGTGATTTCACGTGAACAACGTACGATAGATTATCTAAAAGAAACGGTTCAAAGCATTGTGAATGCGATCGTGGAAACTTCAAGTCGTTTACATACGAAGTATCAAGATGTGGATGTCATGATTGATTCAAATGTATCATTTATTACAAGTCAAGAATTGGAAGATTTGTATCCAAACTTGAGCTCTAAAGAACGAGAAAACGCATATGTTAAGGAACATCATACAACGTTTATCATTCAAATTGGTGATAAACTCAAGAGTGGAAAACCGCATGATAACCGCGCTCCGGACTATGATGATTGGTCTTTAAACGGAGATTTGTTGTTCTGGCATGAACCGCTTGGGATTGCACTTGAACTATCCAGCATGGGAATTCGTGTCGATCGCGAAGCGATGTTGTATCAACTTAAAGAGGCAAATCAAGAAGATCGCTTAAAATATGATTTCCATAAGATGATCGTAGACGATGAACTTCCACTAACAATTGGTGGTGGTATTGGTCAGAGCCGTATGTGTATGCTGTTATTGGGAAATGCACATATTGGTGAAGTTCAAGTAAGTCTTTGGGATGATGAGACTTTAGACACATGTAAAGGAAAAATAGAACTCTTATAAGTAAATAAAAAAACCTCTCAATGGATATCGAGAGGTTTTTTCGTGTTTAGAAAGCTGGTGAGAGTGTTGCGCTGTGTTCTTCTGTTAAGAATTTACGAACAGCATCACTTGTCATGGCTTTTTTTAGTGCTTGAATTTTCGCATCATCTTTATTATCTTCACGTGCTACTAATGAAATTGCATAATGTCCATCTGATTTTTCTAAAATTAGCGCATCACTTGGTGTGAGTCCAACTTGTTTAATATAAGTAGGATAGTTGAATACGAGATCGACTTCTTCATATGCTTGATTTAAAGTTAAGAGATCAACTTCAATAAACTGATAGTTTTTATGATCTGTTACGTCTTTAATCGTTGCATCATATTTAACACCATCTTTTAATGTGATGAGTCCAGCATCTTGCAAGATTAGAAGGGCACGAGCTTGGTTGACTGCATCATTTGGAATTGCGATTTTTGCGTCATCTTTAAGATCTTTAATGTCCTTAAGATCTTTTGAGTAGAAACCTACAATTGCATCATAGATTGGTTGAATGCCTACAAGGTTACCACTTTGACTCTTGTTGAACATTTCCATAAAGGGAACATGTTGGAAGAAGTTGGCATCGATTTCTTTATTATTAAGAGCAGTATTAGCTTGGGTATTGTCTGAAACGGATACAAGTTCAAGTTCATAACCGTCTTTTTTCAATTCCTCTTTAGCAATTTCGACAACATCGGTCATTGGCATCATATGTGATGCAACCTTTAACTTCATGTCATCTGGATTTTTTTTGGCGCCGCATGCGGTAAGCATGAGCATTGCTGTGAGTAATACAAGTCTTTTTTTAATCATCTTTTCTCCTTATCGCTTATCAATTCGTTTAGCGATTCTATTTCCTGTGAATTGAATCATCAGTACAAGAACAATCATAATGAGAATGGTTGCATACATGATTTGCCACTCAAATCGTTGATAACCATATCGCATTGCGAAGTCCCCGATTCCGCCGCCACCAACAACTCCCATTACCGTCGAGTAATTTACATAACTAATAATGGAAGATGTAAGTCCGAGGACAAGTCCTGATCGTGCTTCAACAAACAGAAATTTAAAAACAAGTTGAAACGGTGTTGCTCCAAGTGAGAGGGCACTATCAATAATTCCTTGAGGAACCTCGAGGAGTGCTTGTTCAACAAATCGAGCATACAATGCCGCTGCAACAAAACTCATGGGTACTGAGGCTGCATAAGTTCCAAGTGAAGTCCCAATTAAGAATCGAGTCACCGGAATCATAAACACAATAAATAATAAAAACGGAAACGAACGCACCACATCCACATATCCATTTAAGAAAAATGAAACAAATCGATTTTCGTAATACCCGTCTTTTCGGGTAAGGTAGATAAGTGTGCCCAGTGGTAATCCAATTAAAAGTGCAGATAGAATTGAAAATCCTAAAAGAATAAAGGTTTCGCTCAGTGCTTTAAGCAACTCAGCATGAAATTCAGCGTATATCGATATCATTGTAATAAATAGTCCTTTGCATGGATTGCGTAAGAGGGTGTTGGATTGTCTTCATCGTGACGATTTACTGAAATCACTTCATGAAGCGTTCCATTATCCAAAATCGCAACCCGATCACACAACATCTTCGCAACTTCTAATTCATGAGTAACAATCACAATCGTTGTGCCGAATTGTTGATTAATCTGTTTTAAAACCTCAAGAATTTCTTTGGTAGTATGAGGATCTAAAGCAGATGATGGTTCATCACAAATTAAAATCTTCGGTTTGGTAATCAATGCACGTGCAATGGCAACACGTTGACGCTCTCCACCACTAAGTTGTGCAGGATAGTGGTGGATCTTTGATTCGAGGTGTACAAAGCAAAGCGCTTCAGACACCACATTACAATCTTTATTCTTTGCAAGTCTTAGTGGCAAGGCAATGTTATCAAACACAGTACGATTCCCCAATAAATTGAAATTTTGGAAAACGACGCCAATCTCTTTACGAAGTGAACGCATTGCGTTACTTGAGAGTGATTTTAAATCGGTGCCATCAACGTAAACGACACCATCGTCGGGCTGTTCTAATCCATTGATTAAACGCAGCGCAGTTGACTTACCGGCACCGCTTTCACCAATAATTCCGAAAATTTCAGATTGTTTGATTTCAAATGAAACGTTGTCGAGTGCCTTGAATGTTTTGTTTTTACCTTGATAATGTTTAGAAACATTTTTAAACTCAATAATAATAAAACCTCCCAGCTCATTAACCCACCGTTATTATAGTGGCTTTATACCTGATTTTCACCTGATATACTCATAAAAAAACAATAAAATAACGTGATTTTACTAACAAAATGAGCGTTCTGAAGGTTCATAAATACAGACTCATGTATAATAATAAAAAAAGGAGAATGATAAACATGACATCGATTTATAAAACAACGGCAATCAATGAAACAACTGTGCCAAATCAAACTCGAATTGAAGACGGTCTAGCACTTACAATGACACCGCCTTTAGATCCTCAAGAAGGTTCGAATCCAGAACAACTTCTTGCAATGTCGTGGGCAACATGCCTTAATGCCACAAGTCAAGCACTCTTAAAAGCACGAAAACTCGAACATAATTCAAGAGTGCGTGTTGAGGTAGACCTCCATAAAGAGGCAAATGGAGTAGGATATTACTTCAGTGCCTATGCATATTTGGCCGTAGAGGGGATTTCCTTAGAAGAAAGTGAACGTCTTGTACGTCAAGCCCATGAACGATGCCCTGTATCAAAACTGATTCATGGCAACGAACATGTTGATGTATTTGTGGAAGCATACTAAGCAGTCGAAAGGACTGCTTTTTTGTATTATGTTATTTAATGTAAATTTGTGGAATGAAGCATTGTTTGCATAAAGACATGATATAATCAAAACGTAAAATGAGGTGGCATAAGGATGAAATTAGAAAATGAATCGTTACTTTTAGAATTTGATTGTAAAGGTGCAGAGCTTCGTCGCGCATTAAATAAAGAGACGCAAAAAGAATTAATGTGGAACGGTGATGCTGCATTTTGGGGACGTGTTTCTCCAGTCCTTTTCCCCATTGTAGGAAAAGTATTTAATGGAAAATATACAATCGATGGTCAAGACTATCAATTATCGCAACATGGTTTTTTAAGAGACCAAGAATTTGAAGTTGTACGTCATACTGAAAATGAATTTGTATTTGAGTTTCACAGTAATGATGCACTGTTGGAAGTATATCCATATAAACACAAAGTACAAATTGCATATAAATTAGATGGAAAACGGATCACTGTAACGTGGCATATCTTTAATAAAGATGAGAACGAAATGTTTTATGCCATTGGAGCACATCCTGCTTTTCTACTTGATGATGAAGGTGATTATGAGTTTGTCTTTGAACAAACTGAAAACGTTCATCAATACGGACTCAAAGAAGGCTTTATTGATGGAAAGGCTCCCGTTCAATTAGATCGACTTGAGGTGAATGAAGCAAACTTCAAGGATACAACCTTAATCTATGATCATACTTCAGAAGTGACATTAATAAACAAGAACACCCAAGAATCCGTTACGGTAGCTTACGAAGGCTTTGACTACTTAGCGTTATGGCGTCCTTGTAAGGAAGGTGTAATGGCACCTTTTGTATGTATTGAGCCTTGGGTAGGTATTGCGGATGAATACGGTGGATACCCTGATATTCGTGAAAAGCTTGGAATTAAGCGTCTTCAGAAAGGTGATGACATTGTGCATCAATATACGGTGACGTTTCAATGAAGCAAAAATTTATTCAAATGATGCAGGGCCGTTATGGAACGGATAAACTGAATCAACATCTTCTTTATTTAGGTGTGGTTGTGGCGATTGTTGGGATTTTTACCCGACAAGTTTGGTTGCAAGGGGTTTGGTTGTTACTTTTAGTTTATGTCTATTACCGTACCTTCTCGCGTAAGATTCAAAAACGATATCAAGAGAATCAAGCGTATCTTACATTTTTAAGTAAAGGAAACGCGAAATGGAATCGCATTAAGTCATGGCCGAAGTATAAATATTTCACATGCAAGACGTGCGAAACCCGACTTCGTGTTCCGCGACGAAAAGGAAAAATTGAGATTACGTGTCCAAACTGTAAAACAAAATTTGACGCAAAATCATAAAACTTACTAAATTCGTGATAGTTTTCACAATGAAAACGCTTAACTTGTTTCATCATCACGAATTTAGTTTTTATTTTCGCTTTTTTACGTTGATTTGTTTGAGTCAGCCTTTGATCCAACATACAATATGTATGTGAAAGAAATAACAAGGGAGGTCACATACCATGACAACTAAAAAAGTAGAATTGGACAACGAAGTCAATGAACTCGTTTCGAATGCTCAAAAAGCATTAAAAGGTTTTATGGATTTAAATCAAGAACAAGTCGATTATATCGTTGCGAAAGCAAGTGTTGCTGCACTCGATCAACACGGTGTTTTAGCGCAACTTGCTGTTGAAGAAACAGGACGAGGCTGTTTTGAAGACAAAGCAACGAAAAACTTATTTGCATGTGAACATGTTATTAACCATATGCGTCACCTTAAAACAGTTGGTGTTATCAGTGATGATGACATCACAGGGATTACCGAAATTGCTGATCCAGTAGGGGTTATTTGTGGAATTACACCCGTTACAAACCCAACATCAACTGCAATTTTCAAATCATTAATCTCACTTAAAACAAGAAATCCAATTATTTTCTCATTCCACCCATCTGCACAAAAATGTAGTATTGCGGCTGCGAAAGTTGTTTATGAAGCTGCAGTTGCTGCAGGGGCTCCCGAACACTGTGTTCAATGGATTGAACGTGGATCAAAAGAAAAAACAGATGAGCTGATGAACCACGACGGTGTTGCGACAATTCTTGCAACCGGTGGTAATGCAATGGTTCGTGCTGCTTACTCATGCGGTAAACCTGCACTTGGTGTTGGTGCCGGAAACGTTCCTGCATATATTGAAAAATCGGCAGATGTTGCCCAAGCTGTTAACGATATTGCCCTATCAAAATCATTTGATAACGGAATGATCTGTGCTTCAGAGCAAGCTGTGATTATTGACGTAGACGTTTATGATGAAGCCATTGAAAAATTCAAAAAATACGGTATGCACTTCCTCTCAGCTACAGATAAGAAAAAAGTTGAGAAATTTATGTTCGGAGTTTCAAGTGGCGATGCAAATGTTCTTGAAGCAAAATTAAATCCAAATGTTGTAGGGAAAGATGCAACATGGATTGCTGAACAAGCAGGGATTAAAGTGCCTTCAAATACAGTAATCTTAGCCGCAGAATGTAAAGAAGTAGGACCTAACGAAGTTCTAACACGTGAAAAATTATCACCAGTTCTTGCAGTCTTAAAATCAAAAGACAGCGATGAAGGAATCAGCTTAGCACGTCAAATGGTTGAATTTGATGGATTGGGTCACTCAGCAGCAATCCATACAAAATCAAAAGAACTTTCCGAAAAATTTGGAGAAACTGTTCCTGCAATTCGTATTATCTGGAACTCACCATCAACCTTTGGAGGAATTGGTAACATCTATAATGACTTTATTCCTTCATTAACACTTGGTTGTGGTTCATACGGACATAATTCAGTAGGCGATAACGTAAGTGCAGTTCACCTCTTGAATATTAAAAAGATTGGGAGACGTAATAACAATATGCAATGGTTCAAAGTACCAT
The DNA here is from genome assembly GCF_016617625.1 of Erysipelothrix sp. strain 2 (EsS2-6-Brazil). Taxonomy (NCBI): domain Bacteria; kingdom Bacillati; phylum Bacillota; class Erysipelotrichia; order Erysipelotrichales; family Erysipelotrichaceae; genus Erysipelothrix; species Erysipelothrix sp. strain 2 (EsS2-6-Brazil). The sequence goes on along the minus strand of NZ_SBAR01000014.1, from coordinate 17,131 downwards.
CAAAAATTTATTTCGAAAGAAACTCAATTCAATATTTAAAATCAATGCGTGATGTTGAACGTGTATTCGTTGTAACAGACCGTGCTATGGTTGATTTAGGTTACTACAACTTAATTGTTGAACAACTTAATAAACGTCGTAACAAAGTTCAAATTCAATTATTCTGCGATGTTGAGCCAGATCCATCATTAAACACTGTTAAACGTGGCTATGAAATGATGAAATCATTCCAACCGGATACAATTATTGCTTTAGGTGGTGGTTCACCAATGGATGCCGCTAAAGGTATGTGGATCTTCTATGAACATCCAGATGTAGACTTTAACGATCTTAAACAAAAATTTGTGGATATCCGTAAACGTGCATTCCGTTACCCAGACTTGGGTGAAAAAGCACAACTTGTATGTATCCCAACAACTTCCGGTACCGGTAGTGAAGTTACACCATTTGCAGTTATCACCGATACAGATGCAAATAAGAAATACCCACTTGCGGACTACTCACTTGTTCCAACTGTTGCGATTGTTGACCCAATCTTCACAACAAACCTTCCTGCATCCGTAACTGCAGATACAGGTCTTGATGTATTAACACATGCTACAGAAGCATATGTTTCAAACTTCGCAAATGACTATACAGATGGTCTTGCAATTCAAGCCATTAAAATGGTCTTTGAAAACCTTGAACGTGCAGTTCATAACGGAAAAAACGACTTAGATGCGCGTGAAAAAATGCATAATGCTTCAACCCTTGCAGGGATGGCATTTGCGAATGCATTCTTAGGTATGAGTCACTCATTAGCACATAAAATTGGTGGTAAATTCCACGAAATGCCTCACGGACGAATTAATGCAATTCTCTTACCTTATGTTGTACGTTATAATGGTACACATCCAGAAAAACCTTCATTATGGCCAAAATACAATGTATACCGTGCCCATGAACGTTATGCTGAATTAGCACGTATCCTTGGCTTACCTGCAAGCACAACCGAAGAAGGTGTTGAAAGTTATGCGCAAGCATGTCATGACTTAGCCGTTCGTTGTGGTATTAAGATGAGTTTCCAAGAACAAGGTGTTAATGAAAAAGCATTTATGGCTGAAACAGAAACCATTGCTTATCTTGCATACGAAGACCAATGTTCACCATGTAACCCACGTCTTCCACTTGTTAAGGATATGAAGGAAATTATTGAACATGCTTACTATCCTGCAGGAAAAATTCCTACAAAAACAAAAAAATAATTTAACGATTTAAAAAAGCATCGCTCTACCGGTGCAAAGAAAAAGCCCACATCAGCAGATGTGGGCTTTTCTATAATTATTTAAAATCTTTCTCGAATTCATCAAGGCTTTCTTTAAGGAGTGTTACCGTATAAGCCATGCTTGGACCACCACCAAATGCAACAGAAACAAGTGCAGCTTCTTCAATTTCTGGACGTGTTGCACCATGTTTTAATGCTTCATGTGTATGGTAAACAATGCAGTATTCGCAACGGTTATACACCGCAATCCCAACACTGATTAATTCTTTCGTTTTAGGATCTAATGCTCCAGGAGCATAACTTTTTCCTAAAAGATTCATAAACGCACCAACACCTTCGCGTTGTGTACGTGATAATTCAGTTAAACCACCTGTAAAAGCTTTATACATTTCTCTAACATCATATTGTGCCATGATCGTTCCTCCTGTATGTATATGTCCATGCTAACACAAAAAGAAATATCTTCAATTGTTTTATCCATACTTTTTTTGAATTGCAGATATTTGATATACTTATGAAAAATAAAACAATCTAAGACTGATTGTGTAAAAGGTTCTTCACATGAATAAAATATCAGTTACAATAGTAGTAAGAATGGAGGGGGAGTATGAAAAAAGTTAGACTTAAAGATATTGCGAAGTTAGCGCATGTTTCAGAAGCATCCGTTTCTTTAGTATTAAATGACGCGCCCTCACGAATTTCAGAAGCTAAGAAATCAGAGATTAAACGGATTGCGGAAGAGTTAAATTATCGACCAAATTATGTTGCTCGCAGTCTTTCTACGAATAAAACGCAAACAATCGGCTTAATTATTCCAGATATTGAAAACCCCTATTTTTCATCATTTTCTAAACATGTTGAAGATTTATTACGTAAAGAGGGATATCTCGTTTTTATGGTCAACAGTGATGATCATGTTGAAAATGATCGCACGCTTATTAAAGAACTTAAAGATCGGCAAGTTGATGGGTTAATTCTCTGTCCTGCTTTGGATGCATACCGTGTGAATGCGGATGTACAGCAGGAGTTGGATTCGATTGGGGTTCCTTTTGTGTTGGTAGACCGCATTTTTGAAAACATTCAAACAAATCAAGTTTCTTACGATAATGAATATGGTGGGTATCTGGCGACACAATACCTTATTGAACAGGGTTGTAAACACATTGCATGTTTTACCGGTTCTTTACTTACCTATGGTGGGCGTCAACGTTATGAGGGTCATCTTCGTGCCTTAAAAGAATCCGGATATTCGATTTCAAAGAAAAACCGTTATGAAGGGGATTACCGGTATGAGACAGGGTATGTTTTTGGAAAGGATGTCGTAGCACGTAAAGACATCGATGGGGTCTTTGCATGTAATGATCTCATGGCTTACGGATTGCTTAAGGCGATGGATGAAGCTGGACTGACTCAGAAAACCCTTAAAGTTGTGGGGTATGATAATTTAAAACAATCAGAGATGTTTGGGATTCCGTTAACTTCTGTTTCTCAAGATCTTTCCGTTTTAGCGATGCATGCATGCAAACAGCTGCTTAAACAAATAGAAGATCAAAGCTATCAAGTCGATACTGTGTTAAAACCGGAACTTGTTCAATAAGCATGAATCATCGGATTCATGTTTTTTTTGAGTTTTAGGTTAAACGCTTAATCTAAAACTATTGACAGCGGTTACAAAGCGGTGTAAACTAGAATCACAAGGAGGTTAAGCGCTTAATCATGAAGAAACAAGCATTTGAAATTAAAGAGAACGTGCTTACTCCGGAGCTTTATCAAGCGATGCATTCAGTCTGTAACTTTAAAGCATATGCCTTAGAGGATATTCAGATGGCGCTTGATCATGATTTATACGATGTTGTGGTGTTTGATGGTGACCAAGCGGTTGCCATTGCCCGACTGGTCGGTGATGGAAGGATTGTGTTCTTTCTCAAGGATGTCATCGTACATCCGCAATATCAACATCAAGGCTGTGGCGATTTACTGATGCAATCAATCTTTAAGTATCTTGCACGGGTTGCCTGTCAAGGTGCTTATGTAGGTCTCATGGCGACGCCAGGTGTTGAAGCGTTTTATGCTCAGTATGGTTTTATCACAAGACCGACTGAAGAACTAGGAAGTGGGATGGTGTTATTTTATGAGCAGTAAGATCTATGTACTTGGAAGTATTAATGCGGATTTGATGATTTCCGCGAATCGTGTCCCTCAACAGGGTGAAACGATTGCTGGATATGATTATTTTGAAGCAATTGGGGGTAAGGGTGGTAATCAAGCAGCGGCATGTGCCAATCTGGGCGCCCCTACATTTCTCATTGGAAGTGTTGGACGGGATTATCATGGTCAACTTGCCTTAAATGCTTTAAATAATTTTGGGGTTAATACAAATCATGTTCTTCTCAGTGATGATGAACATACCGGGGTTGCGATGATTTTAAAAACAGATCACGATAATCGCATAATTATAAACCAAGGTGCGAATGCGAATATTAGTGTTCCACGCATTCATGAAGCCCTACAGGGATCTAACCAGGATTTCTTTTTAACTCAATTTGAAGTTCCACTCTATGCCGTATATGAAGGTCTCAAACAAGCAAAAACCTTGGGAATGACAACGGTGGTGAATCCAGCCCCTGCGGTAGTGATGAATGAAGATTTTTATCCATTAATAGATTATCTTGTGGTAAATCAATCAGAGAGTGAAATTTTGACAGAGATCTTCCCTCATGATCTTGAGGATTGTAAGCGTGCGGCCACAACCTTATGTGAACGAGGTGTTAAAACGGTTGTCTTTACCTTAGGTGGCTCGGGAAGTATCTGTATTTCTAAAGATCACGTTGATATCATTCCATCTTATGCAGTAGATGTAGTAGATACAACGGGAGCAGGCGATGCTTATATTGGAACGTTCTTATACGGTCTTAGTAAGCAATGGAATCTTCAAAAAGCATTAACCTATGCAAGTGCTGCAGGTGCCCTTGCATGTACAAAACAGGGTGCTCAAGAAGCACTTCCCACACTTGAAGCATTAACAGATTTTATGAACCAAGGAGGAAATGATGAGTAAACGAAAAATTATCATTGATACAGATCCAGGCATTGATGATGCCGTGGCACTGGCAATCGCTTTATTTTCAGAAGAACTGGATGTTCAGTTGATTACAACGGTTGCAGGAAATGTAAGTATTGAGAAGGTTACGAAAAACACCTTAAAGCTGTTGCCCTTCTACGGTAAAAAAATTCCAGTGGCCATGGGTGCATCCCGTCCCTTACTAAGAGAACCGATTGATGCCAGTGGTGTACACGGTAAAACGGGGATGGATGGTTATGATTTCCCTGAGGAAGATCGAAGTTTGCTTCTCGATAAAAATGCGGTAGAGGCAATGTATGAGGTCATTATGAACAGTGCGGAGAAAATTACACTTGTTCCAATTGGTCCACTAACCAATATTGCTTTATTAATTCGAGAATATCCGGAAGTCATTGAACGCATTGATGAAGTGGTATTAATGGGTGGTAGTGTCGGACGTGGTAATGCGGGTGTCTATTCTGAATTTAATATTAAAGTAGACCCAGAAGCTGCGAAGATTGTTTTTGAAAGTGGTCTAAATATTGTGATGGCAGGTCTTGATGTAGGTCTTAAAGCCCTTGTTTATCCGGAAGATTCTGCATTGATTAAGGACATGAATCCTGTTGGAAATATGTTTTATCACTTATTTAAAACCTATCGCGGTGGAAGCTTTAAGGTTGGTTTAAAGATGTATGACAGTTGTGCGATTGCATACTTACTTAAACCAGAAATGTTTGAAGTGGTGGAGACATTTGTAGGTATTGAGACCCAAGGGGAATATACATCAGGGGCTACCGTGGTAGACCTAAAAGGATATTGTGGTCAGCCCGCAAATGCGAAAGTTACGACTGATATCGATGCGGATCTATTTAAAACATGGTTCCTCGAATCAATTCAAAAGTGTCAAACGAAAAACTAATATAAAGGAGAATGAAGGTTATGAGTCCATTTGTTATGTATGGAGCAGGCTTGATTGCAGTCGCAATCGTAGTTGTCATGCTTCTTAAAAAACTCGATATTAAGATTACGTTGTTTGGTGTTGGTATTTTACTCATGATGGTAGCAATTATGATGGGGAATGCGGTTATTGAAGAACCGGTTCATATCTTAGTTGATCCACTTCTTGCGATTATCGATCAATTTAAGAAAACACTCCCAAGTTCTGGGTTTGTGATTCTTGTATTGGGTGGTTATACGGCTTATATGAATGCGATTGGTGCAAATGAGGTAACGGTTAATACACTTACAAAACCCCTCAAAGGCATAAAATCAGCATACGTTTTGGTTCCAATTGTATTCTTACTCGGGAACTTGTTATCCCTTGTAATTCCAAGTGCATCCAATTTATCCATTATTTTGCTTGCAACCTTGTATCCAGTTTTAAAAGAATCAGGGATGTCAACATTAACTGCAGCCGCAATTATTGCGACAACGGCAACGGTTATGCCTACACCATTAGGTGCAGATAACGTTGCGATTGCTGCGGAACTTGGAATGCCTGTTGCAGACTATGTCTTCCAACATCATGCAATTGTTTCCGTACCAACACTTCTTGTGATGGCACTCGCACATACATTCTGGCAAAAATACTGTGATAAAAAACTTGTAGCAAGTGGTGAAGAAAAGGTTGTTCTGAATGTAGAAGCACCCAAGCAAATTGAAGGCAGTGGGCTTTATAAATTTGTCTACACATTGCTTCCCTTGTTACCAATCTTAATTTTACTTGTTGTCTTTGCAATTAATGCAATCACAGGATCAACCTTGAACTTATCTGTTGAAGTGGTATCGATGATGTCCTTTATCATTGCGATTGCGTGCGAACTGATACGTCATCGTGATGGAAATAAAGTCTTAACAGCTACAGAATCCTTCTTTAAAGGGATGGGAAATGCAATGGGGATTGTTGTCTTACTTGTTGCTGCTTCAACCTTTGTGAATGGTCTTAAAGCGATTGGTCTAATTACCCAACTTCAAACGGTAATGCAAACAACTCAAGCTTCAGGCTTTGTCTTACCACTGATTCTTGTACTCTTTACAGCACTGATTGTCCTCTTGAGTGGTAGTGGAATGGCACTCTTCTATGCAATGGTACCGCTTATGGTTCCTCTTGCAGCAGCAGCGGGCATTAGTCCATTTGCGGTGACTGTGCCAATGGGGCTTGCAGGAAACTTACTACGTGCTGTTTCACCGGTATCTGCCGTGGTAATGATTGTTGCAGGAACTACAAAAGAAGAACCGTTTGATATTGTGAAACGTACATCGGTTCCAATGATTGTTGGTACGGTCTTTATGTTTGTACTTTCAATGATTATATTCTAAAAGCAAAAAACACATCACCGATTAGGGTTGATGTGTTTTTTTATGGATATCAAAGGCTAAGATTTTGGTGACTGTATCAGCTGTTAGACTTTGTGTTTGATCGTACCCTCGAAGAAAGGATATAAAATAATTAAGAAATTCTTCAACATGATCTTTATCGTTTGTATAAGATCCTTTGAGAATACGACGGATAATCCCTTGATGCATAATATAGGCAAAATTCACGATCGTTGAAACATCATCGGCTTTAAAATATCCCGCCTCGACACAAGGGTCTATTGAAAGTTGGTTACGCCGTTTCATTCCTTGCCCTAAAACAAGATCACTGATGTGTTTTGCGGGTTTGGTTTTATGCATTGGAAACGTTGCGTTGTAAGCATCCATATGACTTAAAATTTCATCAGATTTCTCAGAATCAAATACGTAGGTATAGATTTCCGGATCTTTAAAAGACCAATCGGAATAACAACGCCACATTAATAAATACTTATCAAGTGCATTGTGGTCTAAGTTGATAATGGTTTCAAGATCACTGAGGTAATCGGTGATGGTATGGATCATGGCGAAAGCAATAAGTTGATCAAGATTTTCAAAATAATTATAGAGGGTAGCGCTGTTGTAACCGGCAATGTCTGCGACTTTTCGGATGGTGATTGCTTGCATGCCTTCCGTATTCACAATTTCTTTGGCTGCCTGCATAAAATAGAGCATGGTTCGTTGTTTTTTTAGTTTTTTATGGCTCATTGTCATGACAACCTCCTTACTATGTGAATTATATAACATATAGAAATAAATCACAGTGGGTTTACGGTTTTTTTGGTGCTTTTTCATCATGTTTATCGATATTTAGGGAATTTAGAGCTAAGTTGGTGAATTCTTGGCATTTTCGTTCTTTACACCAAAGGTAATGAATCTCTTGGAAGGCTATGTTATAATTGAATAAATTAATGGGAGGAATTTATATTTATGGCTACACCACATATTAATGCTGAAAAAGGGCAAATCGCTAAGGTTGTATTAATGCCTGGAGATCCACTTCGTGCAAAGTTTATTGCGGAAACATTTTTGAAAGATGTGAAACAATTTAACGATGTTCGTAATATGTTTGGATATACAGGAACCTATGAAGGCGTTGAAGTATCAGTAATGGGTTCAGGAATGGGACAACCAAGTATTGGAATTTATTCTTATGAACTTTATTCACAATTTGATGTTGAAGCAATTATTCGTATTGGTTCAGCAGGATCGTATGTTGAAGGACTTGATGTTTATGATGTAATTCTTTCAGACAGTGCATACAGTGAATCTTCATTTGCGAAAGTTGGATTTGGATATGAAGAAGATGTTCTTGAACCAAGTAAGATGTTAAATGATCAATTACGCGCTTCAGCTCAAAAATTAGAAATTCCAATGCAAGAAGGACGTATTCATTCAAGTGATGTTTTCTATCGTGACTCGGGCGTTACATGGCAAGAACTTGCAAAGAATCATGGTGTTACATGTGTTGAGATGGAATCATTTGCACTGTTTGCAAATGCTAAGAAATTAAACAAACATGCAGCATGTCTTCTAACAATTTCAGATTCATTTGTAACTCAAGAAGTGACTTCAGCAGAGGAACGTCAACTCTCATTCACAAATATGATGAAGATTGCGTTGGATGCAGCAATTTCTTTAAAATTCTAAAAAAATAAAACTCATCGATAATCGGTGAGTTTTTTTATTCCTAATCAAACTACATTTGTAGTCATCCCACTTGATATCGCAGAAATACCATGATAAACTACAAATGTAAACGATAAAAGAGGACGAAAATCATGAATAAAAAAACCTATAACGTAACAGGGATGATGTGTGCATCCTGTCAAAGCCAAGTTGAAAAAGCATTACAAGGTGTTGAGGGGGTTGAACATGTGGAGGTTAATCTCCTTACCAATCAAGCCGTTATTACGTCACAAAACACAATTCCTGAAGCTGATTTAAACCAAGCGGTTGAAGATCAGGGATATGGCCTTGAAATCCCCAATCCAATTCTAGAAAAAACAGTCGATCTCAAACTTACTGATATGACCTGTGCATCTTGTGTTGCGAATGTGGAAGGTGTACTCCAACACTTAGAAGGCGTTATGTCCGCTAGTGTTAATTTAATGACTGAACGTGCACGTGTGACTTATGACCCTCATAAACTAAAACTGGTGGATATGATACAAGCCATTGAAAATCAAGGCTATGGCGCAAGCCGTTTGGATGAAGTTGAAGCGATATCCACGGATTCTCAAAAACACCAAAATCAAAATGAGAATCGTGCGCTTTACTTTAGTTTAATCTTAGCGGCTGCCATGCTCTATATTACGATGGGTCAAATGTTTACCTATAAACTCCCATTACCATCCTTTATCGATCCAAATCTTAATGCATTAAACAATGCGCTCTTCCAAATTGTTATTACCATCCCTATTGTTTGGTTAAATCGTGATTACTTTAGAAGAGGCTTTAAAACATTATTTAAAGGACATCCTAATATGGATTCTTTAGTAGCGATTGGAACCGGTAGTGCAATGCTTTACAGTTTCTACGGATTCTTCAAAATTTTAAATGGCGAAGCGAATTTCGTACATCATCTCTACTTTGAGTCTGCTGCGGTAATTTTAGCGTTGATTCGTCTGGGAAAAACCATGGAGTCTCGCAGTAAAGCGAAGACCACCAGTGCCATTAAAGCATTATTAAACCTTAAACCAGAAACGGCACTTTTGATTCGTGAGGATGGTGTTGTGGAGATTGATGCGGATGAAATCCGAATTGGGGATCGTCTGCTGGTAAAACCGGGTACATCCATTCCAATGGATGGACGAATTTTAGAAGGCGAAAGTGCGGTCGATGAGTCGATGTTGACTGGAGAAAGTATTCCGGTTGATAAAACGCGAAATGATGATGTTGTGATGGGGACCATGAATCTTAATGGTCGTCTTGTCATCGAAGTGACCGTTGATGATCAAAATACAAAACTTGCCCAAATTATTCGTTTGGTTGAAGATGCGCAAAACGAAAAGGCACCCATCTCTAAAGTAGCGGATAAAGTAGCGGGTGTGTTTGTTCCTGTGGTAATGGTCATTGCGCTTATTTCTGGAATTTTATGGTTTATCGCTACCAAAGATCTAGAACGTGCTCTCACCATTTTCGTAACGGTACTCGTTATTGCTTGTCCGTGTGCACTTGGACTTGCAACGCCAACGGCCATTATGGTCGGAACCGGAGTGGGTGCACAAAATGGAATTTTTATTAAGTCAGCGGAAGCATTAGAGGCTGCGGCTCATATTGATACCGTTGTTTTCGATAAAACAGGAACCTTAACACATGGGAAACCTGTCGTGACGGATATCATCACGAACTTGCCTGAAAATGAATTCTTAAGTATTGTTGGTTCACTTGAAAATGCTTCAGAACATCCCTTAGCACACGCGCTTGTTTCAGAGTTAGAAAAGCAAAATCTAGAATTCTTAGCCATTGATTCATTTAAATCAATCTCAGGAAAAGGTCTTCAAGGAAGTGTTGGTGGAAAATCCATTGCAATTGGAAATGAAGCGTTGATGGCTTCGTTAAATATCTCTACAGATCGTTATGAAGCAGATGTGAAACGTTTATCTCAAGAAGGTAAAACGGCGATGTATGTTTCAGATCAAACAGCATTAATGGGGATTGTTGGAGTTGCGGATACTGTTAAAACTGAATCAATTGAAACCGTAAAAGCATTACAAGATATGAACTATGATGTCATTATGCTTACCGGTGATCATCGTGATACAGCACACGCAATTGCCCATCAAATTGGCATCAACCATGTGTTAGCAGAAGTGATGCCTGAAGAAAAGGCAGCCAAAATAAAAGAACTTCAACGTAACGGTAAAAACGTCTTAATGGTAGGAGATGGGATTAATGATGCGGTCGCTTTGGTTCAAGCCGATGTTGGGATTGCAGTCGGTACTGGAACGGATGTAGCGATTGAATCCGCGAAAATTGTGCTGATGAAAGATAACTTGAAAGATGTTGTGAATGCATTAGCCCTCAGTAAAGCAACCATGCGTAATATAAAACAAAATTTATTCTGGGCATTTGCGTATAATGTCGTGGGGATCCCTTTTGCGGCGGGTGTTTTTAAAGTCTTATTCCAAGGTCCACTTCTTGATCCAATGATCGCCGGTGCCGCAATGGCTCTAAGTTCCGTAAGTGTTGTTTCAAATGCATTGCGTTTACGTCGCTTTAAGATTAAAATATAAGAGAAAGGCGGTAACTATGAAGCATATAATTTTTGTCGATAATATGAAGTGTGAGGGATGCGTTAAACGTATTTCAGAAGAATTGGATAACACACGTGTGGATTATACGATCAGTTTGGTCAATAAATCCGTAACGGTTGAAGGATCAAACGATACCGTCCATGCAGCAAAACAAGCAATTCAATCAGCAGGCTATTCTGTAAAATAGCCTGTTTTTCTTATTTTCACGTGAAAATAGAGCAATTTAGTAGGATTAAATTGGAATAACTATATGAAGCAAAGACAGATTTGCACAAGCAACAAACATATAAGTGTGAAAATATTGGTTTTAAACCGTTTTCATGTGTGAAAGCGTAAACTACTGTGCATGATTTCATTGAGAAACCCATTTGTATTTGTTATAATGGGAAAGGTAAATAAGGAGGCAATTATGACAAAAAGAACTGTCAGTGATTTGGATGTTGCTGGTAAGAAAGTCATTGTACGTGTTGACTTTAACGTTCCATTAAAAGATGGCGTTATTACAGACGATAACCGTATCAATGGTGCACTTCCAACAATCAAATATTTGGTAGAAAACAATGCAAAAGTTATTCTTATGTCACACTTGGGGAAAGTAAATCATAAGGATTCAGAAAAAACTGAAGCAGACAAAGCTAAAAATGATATGGCACCTGTTGCAGTAAGACTACAAGAATTAATGCCTGAAACAAATGTTAAGTTTGTTCCAGTTACACGTGGTAGTGCGTTAGAAGATGCTGTTGCAGCTATGGCTGATGGCGACATCGTGTTAATGCAAAACACACGTTATGAAGTTGGCGAAAGCAAATGCGACGACAACTTATCACAATACTGGGCAAGTTTGGGAGACTTATTCGTAACAGATGCATTTGGATCTGTTCACCGTGCACATGCTTCAACAGTAGGGATTGCACAACATCTTCCTTCAGCACTTGGATTCCTTGTTGAGAAAGAAGTTAAGTTCTTAACAGAAGCAATCTATTCACCAAAAAGACCATTCGTAGCGATTTTAGGTGGTGCTAAGGTAAGTGACAAAATTAATGTTATTGAAAACTTATTAGACGTAGCTGACAAAGTTATTGTTGGTGGTGGAATGGCTTATACATTCTACAAAGCAAAAGGTTACGAAATCGGAACTTCACTTGTTGAAATGGACCGTATTGATGTAGCGAAAGCAATTATGGAAAAAGCAGGCGATAAATTAGTATTGCCAGTTGATACTGTGGTTGCTAAGGAATTTGCACCAGATGCAACACCAGTTGTTGTGCCTTCAAATGAAATTCCTGCAGATATGATGGGACTTGACATTGGTCCTAAGACAATCGAATTATTCGAAAAAGAATTACAGGGTGCGAAAACTGTTGTTTGGAATGGTCCAATGGGTGTGTTTGAATTTGACGCATTTGCTCAAGGAACATTGTCAATCTGTAAAGCAATTACAGAACTTCCTGATGTATTGAGTGTTATCGGTGGTGGAGATTCCGCAGCGGCAGCAATTCAATTAGGATTCAAAGACAAAATTACTCACATCTCAACCGGTGGGGGAGCAAGTTTAGAATTTATGGAAGGAAAAGAATTGCCAGGTATTGCAGCAATTCAGGATAAATAAAACATGAGAAAACCGATTATCTTTGGTAACTGGAAAATGAATAAGACGATTGCAGAAGCAACTGAATTCGTTCAAGGTGTTGATGCTTTTGTTACAGATAAAGCAGACTTTGGTGTGGCAGTGCCTTTCACAGCACTCCAAGCATCCATTGCAAATGCTAAAAACTTACATATTGCAGCTGAAAATGTTCACTGGGCAGCAAACGGTGCTTATACAGGTGAAATCTCAGTTGAAATGTTAAAAGAAATTGGCACAAAATGGGTTGTTATCGGACACTCAGAACGTCGTCAATACTTCAACGAAACAGATGAAGACATTAATAAAAAAGCAGCTGTATTAATCGAAAATGGTATGACTCCAATCGTTTGTGTTGGGGAAACATTATTTGAATTTGAAGCAGATAAAACAGAAAAAGTTGTTCGTAAACAAGTTGCGGGTTGCTTAAGTGGTTTAAATGCAGACGATGTTCAAAACATCGTGATCGCATACGAACCTGTTTGGGCAATTGGAACTGGTAAGAGCGCAACAGTTGAGATTGCTCAAAACACATGTGCTTTAGTTCGTGACGAAGTTAAAAACTTATTTGGAGCAGAAGTTGCAGATAAAGTTCGTATTCAATACGGTGGATCCGTTAAACCTGAAAACATTGAGGAATACATGTCACAAGAAGACATTGATGGTGCATTAATTGGTGGAGCTTCACTTCAAGTGGATTCATTCAAAGCAATCATCGATGCAATTAAATAATTTATTAACAAGTTAATAAAAGAATAAATAGAGGCTCAGGAGGATATAACATGCCAAGTATTATTGATATTTATGCACGCGAAGTCATGGACTCACGCGGTAACCCAACAATTGAAGTAGAAGTAACGACAGAATCAGGCGCATTCGGACGCGCAATGGTACCATCAGGTGCTTCAACTGGTGAACGCGAAGCGTTAGAACTTCGTGATGGTGATAAATCACGTTTCGGCGGTAAAGGTGTATTAAAAGCTGTTGCTAACGTTAACGATATTATTGCTGAAGAATTAATTGGCTTTGATGTAACACAACAAAACTTAATTGACCAAGCAATGATCGAATTAGACGGTACATCCGATAAATCAAAATTCGGTGCAAACGCAATCTTAGGTGTTTCAATGGCTTGTGCTATTGCTGCAGCTGATTTCTATGATATGCCACTTTACAAATACTTAGGTGGATTCAACGGAAAAGAATTACCTGTTCCAATGATGAACGTTATCAATGGTGGTTCACACGCTGACTCATCAGTTGATTTCCAAGAATTTATGATTATGCCAATCAGTGCAAAATCAGTTAAAGAAGCAATCCGTATGGGTGCTGAAACATTCCACGCATTGAAATCAGTATTAAAAGAAAAAGGTCATGTTACAGCTGTTGGGGACGAAGGTGGTTTCGCTCCAAACTTAGCATCAAACGAAGAACCTTTAGAAGTCATTGTTGAAGCAATCAAACGCGCTGGTTTCGTACCAGGTGAAGATATCGTTCTTGCAATGGACGTTGCTGCTTCAGAATTCTACGATGTAGAAAAAGGTGTTTATGTATTAAGTAAATCAGGTGGCGAAGAATTAACATCGGATCAAATGATCGATATGTACGAAGGATTCTTAAACAAATACCCAATCGTATCAATCGAAGACGGTTTAGGAGAACGCGACTGGGATGGATGGAAACGTCTAACAGATCGTATTGGTGACCGTTGCCAAATCGTTGGTGATGACTTATTCGTTACAAACCCTGCAATTCTTGCAGAAGGTATCGAAAAAGGAATCGCAAACTCAATCCTTATTAAAGTTAACCAAATCGGTACTTTAACAGAAACATTTGACGCTATGGAAATGGCAAAACGTGCAGGATATACATCAGTAGTTTCACACCGTTCAGGAGAAACAGAAGATGCAACAATCGCTGATATTGCAGTAGCATTTAACGCAGGTCAAATCAAAACTGGATCAATGTCACGTACAGACCGTTTAGCTAAATATAACCAATTAATCCGTATCGAAGATGAATTAGGTTCAGCAGCTAAATATTCAGGTGCTAACACATTCTTCAACATCAAAAAATAATTAAACGTTGATCAAACTCACTCGAAAGAGTGAGTTTTTTTATGCGACAGAATCATCCCAAACGATAAGATGCTACACAATAATCTCATAATGAAGATTTGATATCGTTTTCAATAACTTTTAGACAATCAATAGCAGTTATCAAGGCTTGCATGTTGCACCGGACCATGGTAGTCTTAAGGTATGAAAAAACTCCATATATTTCTGGTAATAGGGTCCGGAAGTTTCTACTTACATCCCGTAAAGATGTAAACTATGGCAAAAGAGCCTTATCTTCATGATAGGATATTTTCACGTCTCTTTCTGCCACATATAATGGCAGTTTTTTTATATATTGAGGAAGAGGAGGACATTACGTGAAAAATATTCTCAATAAGTATTTTGGGATTGAAGAAGCAGGTTCGACAATCAAACGTGAATTTGCGGGAGGGTTAACGGCATTTCTTTCAATGTCATACGTTATTTTCGTTAATCCAATTATTTTAGGGCAAGCAGGAATGCCGAAGGATGCGGTCTTTATTGCAACCATTATTTCCTCGGCAATTGCAATGTTAATTATGGGACTTTATGCGAAGTTTCCACTAGGCCTTGCACCGTGTATGTCGATGAATGCGTTCTTTGCTTTTAGTGTTGTCATGCAAATGGGGATTTCATGGCAAACAGCTTTGGCTTCGGTGCTTGCATCATCAATTTTATTCATTATTCTTGCTGCTTCAGGCGTTCGATCGAAGATTATTAAATCGATTCCACTAACCATTAAGCAAGCAGGAACGGTGGGCCTCGGTATTTTTATTGCTTTTGTAAGTTTTAAAAACTCAGGGATTATTGTACCCGATCCAGGTATGTTTATTACTTTTGGTGGTTTTGATAATCCAAATGTTATTATTGCATTTGTAGGGATTATTACGGCTGCGTTTTTCTTGGTTCGTGGCAATCAATATGCTGTATTTCTCGGTATGGTTGGTGCAGCGGTTTGTGGCTTGTTGATGCGTTTAGGGGTAAATATGGGCGTATTATCAATGGCACCAGATGTAGTTGCGACGTTACCGCAATTGCCAGCAGGAAGCCCTATAGTGTTCCCTATAGAACCAATTCAAACAATGGTTCATGAAACCATGTTTGTAGCGGTGAAAGAATTACCGAACTTATTGAATCCACAAGCGATTATTGTAGTTTTAACGTTCTTATTCTTAGACTTCTTTGGAACTGCAACAACATTATCCGCTGCGGCATCACAAATTCCACATATTCCACAAGAAGAATTTGAAAACAACAATCGTATTTATATGGCCGATGCCCTTGGAACATTTGTAGGTTCACTTTTTGGAACATCAAATCTTTCAACGTATATTGAATCAGTATCGGGAATTATTAATGGTGGACGAACAGGACTTATGGCAGCTGTTACGGCAGTGCTCTTCTTGTTATCCATGTTCTTCTATCCTTTATTATCGCTTGTAACGCCAGCTGTCACAACACCAGCTATGGTTGTGATTGGGATCTTTATGATGCAAAACATTACAAATATCGAATGGCACTCAGGATTTGAAAACATTATACCTGCCTTCTTAACAATCGTGATGATGCCTCTAACGGGATCAATTGCTTTAGGGTTAACTTTAGGATTTATTTCCTATGAAATGTGTATGGTTTTTGCGGGACGTGGTAAAGAGCTTCCTAAGATTATGCACTTTATTACCCTGATTTCAATAGCATATATTTGTACGTTGTAGTATAATACTAAGTAAAATTGAAAGAAGGTACCCATGAAATTACTCGAAGAAATAATACAAGAAAAAGGTAAAGTTAAATCTGAAGAAATTGTGGATGTGAGCTCATTTTTGAATGCTCAAGTAGATCCTAAAGTTATGGAAGCTTTAGGAAAAGACTTCGCAGATTTCTATGCAGATTATGACTTTGATTTGTTTGTAACAGTTGAGACATCAGGAATTGCTCCCAGTGTTTTCGCAGCGTTGTATGCAAACAAACCGCTAATCATTATCAAAAAAAGTTTAACTGAAAAAGATGACCCTAAGTTTATCCAACAATCATGTTTTTCATTCACAAAGAAAAACGGTTATCACTTAACCGTACCGAAACATCTTATTGAAGGAAAACGTGTTATTCTTCTCGATGATTTCCTTGCGAAAGGAAGCGTTGTTCATAATGTAGATAAACTTCTAAGCCAAGCGGATGCATCGCTTGTCGCAACCGGTATTTGTATTTCAAAGAATTTTCAACCGGGTTATCAAATGCTCGTAGATGAAGGACACGACCTATATTGTCAAGCACAAATCGAATCCATCGATGTGGATTCAGGGAAGATTACCTTTAAATCATAAAAAAACAACGTTAATCAACGTTGTTTTTCTTTTATCAAATCTCAACCGCACCACTTTTACTTTTATTAAAGTCTATCTCATAGGCCGTTTTGAAGTCAAATATTTTTCGCGGCATTGAGTTAATTTTGAAGCAAATATCATCAAGATA
>NZ_SBAR01000013.1:0-33097 GCF_016617625.1 Erysipelothrix sp. strain 2 (EsS2-6-Brazil) | reverse complement strand
TAGAATGAGATATATTGAGTTTACGTGCTGCCTTGCGCATAGAGTAGCCGATGCTTAATAGAATATCAATTTGGTCTTTCATTTTTTTATCTAATTGTTTATACTTCATATGGGAGCTCCTTTTAGTGAACCGCACCCCGAATCTTGGACAAAGATGAGGAGGTGCGGTTTTTTATGGCTAAGCTAACACGAAAACAAAAAATTGAAATATATGAAAAACGAAAGTTAGGACAATCAGTATGTTCATTAGTAAATGAGTATGGTATTAATAAATCAAGTATTAAATATTTGTTAAGACTTATCGATCAACATGGACCTAATGTTCTAAGACGAAACAAAAATCACTTTTATTCTCATGAATTTAAGTCAGAAGTAATAAATCGGATATTAATGGATGGAGAAAGTACAATAGCTGTCGCCATCGAACTTGGATTAAGTTCTGATGGATTGATTTACAATTGGATTAAAAATTATAAAGAAAACGGCTATAATGTCATAGAACGGAAACGAGGTAAACCATCTATGACAAAACCAACTAAACTGTTAACAGTTAATGATGAACTAAAGGCATTGAAGAAAAAAAACAAGTATTTGGAAGCGGAGAATGAATATTTAAAAAAATTGAATGCCGTAGTGAAACAAAGGGTGGAGCGCGAAAAGAAGAAAAAACCAGAGTAGTCTCCTTACTACGACAAAAATATCCCTTAGAGATTCTTTTAAAAATATCCGGACTCGCTCGATCTACTTACTACTTCTACGTTTCAAAAATTGATTTTGATACCAAAAACGACGAACTCATGCAAGAGATTATAGAAATCTATTATGATCACAAAGGACGATATGGTTATCGTAGAATTACTTTAGAACTAAATAATCGAGGAATTCGTGTAAATCACAAGAAAGTCTTGAGACTTATGAATAAAATGGGATTACATTCAATCATAAGAAAGAAACGTAAGTATTCTTCATATAAAGGGACAGTGGGAACCATTGTTGAGAATCGAGTTCAAAGAGATTTTGAAGCTGATAAACCCAATCAAAAATGGTTTACGGATATCACTGAGTTTAATGTGCAAGGGAAGAAAATCTATCTTTCACCAATACTTGATGCATATGGTAGATACATTGTATCTTACAACATATCTACAAGTCCTAATTTGGATCAAACTAGAGACATGCTTCACAAGGCATTTTCTTGTAACGATACGCAAGGAACAATTATTCATTCGGATAGAGGATGGCAATACCAACATCAATTTTATGTGAAAGAATTAGAAGCACATTCGATGATTAGAAGTATGTCAAGAAAGGGAAATAGTATTGATAACGGACTCATGGAGGGCTTTTTTGGGCTACTAAAATCAGAAATGTATTATGACCAAGAACATAAGTATAAAAAGGTAGAAGAATTAGTTGATGCAATTGATGAATATATCGACTATTATAATAACAAGAGAATTAAGAGCAAACTAAAAGGACTGACCCCTGTTCAATACAGGAATCAATCCTTAAATTTAAAAGATAATTAGCTTGTCCAAAATTTGGGGTTCAGTTCATAGTCGGGTGGGCTCCTTTTATTATACAAAAACAACCGCACCTTGGGTGGTGCGGTTGAGATTTGAATTTAGGAACAGACTTTCGTCTGTTTTAGTTTGGCTTCACAACCAAATTAACAATCTTATTCTTAATCACAATTTCTTTGATAACGGTCATACCTTCAAGATTTTTTTGAACTTGTGCTTGATCATATACAAGAGCTTTTAATTCATCTTCTGGTAAATTATTAGGTGCAATAAATTTAGCACGTACTTTCCCGTTAATTTGAACAACAATTTCTAATTCATCAAGCACTAATTTACTTGGATCAAACTTTGGCCATGGTTCATAGCTAATATCGCCATTACCAGACACAATTTCATAAAGTTCTTCACCCAAATGCGGTGCAAAACATGCAAGCATTTTAATAAATCCGAGAGCGTAATCTTTATACAATGTCTCTGCTTTATATGCTTCATTCACAAAAATCATCAACTGTGAAATTGCAGTATTCATACCAAATGTTTCAATATCATGTGTAACTTTTTGAACCGTTTGGTTATATACAAAATCAAGGCTACCATCATTCGTTTCCGTAATCTTATCAGACTCAACCATTAAACGGTAGACACGATCAAGCCATTTACGAATTCCATCAAGGCCACGTGTACTCCATGCAATAGCGCCATCTAAGGGGCCCATGAACATTTCGTAAACACGAAGAGCATCCGCACCATGACTTTCTACGATATCATCAGGATTCACAACATTTCCTCGTGACTTACTCATCTTCTCATTATTAGCACCGAGAATCATCCCTTGGTGATAAAGTTTACCAAATGGTTCTTTGGTATCCACAACACCTAGGTCAAATAGGACCTTATGCCAGAATCGTGCATAAAGAAGGTGGAGAACAGCATGCTCCGAGCCACCCATATAAAGATCCACAGGCATCCAATGTTTTAGAAGTTCTGGATCACCGATTGCATCATTATTTTCTGGATCAATATAACGTAAGTAGTACCAGCAAGATCCTGCCCATTGTGGCATTGTATTTGTTTCTCGGCGTCCTTTTGTACCATCCGCAAACGTTACGTCCAACCAATCACCGGCATTCGCAAGTGGCGATTGACCATCACTCGCTGGTTTGTAATTTTCAACCTCAGGAAGTTCAAGAGGAAGTTCATCAAGTTCAACTGTACGCATGGTTCCATCTTCTAAATGAACAATTGGAATTGGCTCTCCCCAATAACGTTGTCTTGAGAATAACCAATCACGAAGTTTGTACGTAGTTTTCGCTTCTCCGTAACCATTCTCAACCAACCACGCTTGCATTGTTTCTATTGCTTCATCCTTACCCATACCATCTAAGAATCCAGAATTGATATGAATTCCA
Organism: Erysipelothrix sp. strain 2 (EsS2-6-Brazil); assembly: GCF_016617625.1. Lineage (NCBI taxonomy): Bacteria > Bacillati > Bacillota > Erysipelotrichia > Erysipelotrichales > Erysipelotrichaceae > Erysipelothrix > Erysipelothrix sp. strain 2 (EsS2-6-Brazil). The sequence continues at coordinate 30,165 of NZ_SBAR01000013.1, read as the reverse complement.
TCTCCAGTGTACGCTTCTACAGAAGTATCGCCACCTTCAATCACTGGAATAATCTCAAGATTGTATTTCTTAGCAAACTCAAAATCACGTGTATCGTGTGCAGGTACTGCCATAATTGCACCCGTACCGTATGCTGCGAGAACATAATCTGCGATGTAAATTGGAACCTTTTTTCCATTTACAGGATTAATGGCATATGCTCCTGTAAATACACCTGATTTTTCTTTATTGAGTTCAGTACGTTCTAAATCAGACTTATGCAACACTTTCTCAACATAAGCATTTACTTCATCGATATTATCTGGCGTTGTAATTTCCTTAACAAAAGGATGTTCTGGAGCAAGAACACAATATGTATTTCCAAATAACGTATCTGCACGCGTTGTAAATACTGTAAATTCTTTATCATGATCTGCAATTTTAAAGATAACATTCGACCCTTCAGAGCGACCGATCCAGTTAATTTGCATTTCTTTTGTTGAATCTGGCCATTCGACTAAATCCAAATCTTCCAATAAACGATCTGCGTATTCCGTAATTTTTAAGACCCATTGACGCATTGGCATACGAATTACATCAAAACCACCCACTTCACTCTTACCGTCAATGACTTCTTCATTCGCAAGAACGGTTCCCAATTCAGGACAGAAGTTTACGGGTTTCTCATCAACGTAAGCCAATCCCATGTCATAAAGCTTTGTAAAGATCCATTGAGTCCATTTGTAGTAACCTGGATCTGTTGTGGAAATTTCACGACTCCAATCATAAGAAAGACCAAGACTTTTAATTTGATCAGTAAAGTGCGCGATATTTTGTTTTGTAAATTCATTTGGATGATTTCCAGTTTTCAAGGCAAATTGCTCTGCAGGTAGACCAAAAGCATCCCATCCCATAGGGTGTAAGACATTAAAACCGTTCATGCGTTTATAACGTGCAATTACATCCGTCGCAGTATACCCACGTGGATGCCCTACATGAAGTCCATTTCCTGATGGATATGGGAACATGTCTAAAACATAATATTTTGGTAAATCAAAGTTATGAACATCTGTCTTAAACGTTTCATGTTCATCCCAATATTTTTGCCATTTTTTCTCAATTTTTAAATGGTTATACATTTTTTATCCTCCTATAACATAAAAAAAAGTACCTCTAAAGGACGAATTGCTCGCGGTACCACCTTAATTCCTATCGATATTCGATAGACTCTCAATCCTTTAACGCAGGGGACGTAATTTCCTACTGATTCAGAAATTATGCTCAAAGATGAGTTCAAAAATCTTAATACACTGATTCACACCAACCATCAGTTCTCTTCGCTATTTTAATTTTCTACTATTTCTTATCATCGCTTTCTTAAATAATAGTGGAAACATCACCAAAAGTCAATAAACCAAGTCATTAAAAAAGGCGTCTTACGCCTCTTCATTTTTAGTTCCTTCTTTAACAATTGCCATGAGAACAATATTGGTTATGACTAAACCCGCAGCCAATAACATTGAGGGCTTCCGATTCGCCTTTTTAACCGCTTTATTTATAATTTTTTTCAAATGAGCCTCCTAAAAATTTAATCGCGATTCTAATTTATCTAAGTGATAAACATCCCACAGATTAATGCGTTTTATGTTTGAATACTGTTCAGCTTTTTCAGTGAAAACACCATTGGTAACAACAATACCAATCTTCGCCTTATGAAACACCAAAGCAGCCGCGAGCTCTGAAATCGGATCGGTCCCTACTTCCTTAGGATTAAATACGATTTTAAATGCACAACGCATCCCATCTTTCTTTGCAACAACATGAACGCCATGGGCATACTTCGCCTCAGGAACTTGAATCGAATCATAACCCAACAGCGGTAACAGATTTAAGAAATAATTTTCAAATGCCTTCTGATTACGGACCTCTAATATGTGTTTAGGAGTTTTAGTTTTAAAAAGCGAAGCAATAAAATTCATATTTAATACCACCTTTCGTTAATCAATAATTAAACCGAGATAACCAATCAACGCACTTGCTTGATCGGCACGAATGCGCATTCCTTTTATAAGTGAGGGAGAATATACAATCGTATCAAAGGTGCAAGTCGTTAAATCTAAAGCGTTACAGCGCGTATCCGAGAGATTTAACCCTGTAAGCTCGCAATCGTTAAACTTCATATTCTTATATTTTGCCATCATCAAGGATGTCTCATTAAGTCGGCATCCCTCAAACACGACATTTTCAAAACTTGATTGTGACAAATTCATAAAATTCATCAATGTATCTTTAAATAACACATCCTTAACTTTGCTATCGTAAATTTCACTCGCCATTAACTTACAGGACAAAAATTCACAGCGGTAAAGATAACTTTTTTGTAAAGAATGATTACTTAGATCACAACGATCAAACACAACATCCAGAAATTCGGCACGATCACACGCATCAATTTCAAATTCACATTTACTAAAACAGACTTGTTCACACTTTACTAATGCGTGATCTTGATAAATTAAACATGATTCATAACGTGTATTACGCTTTAATTCCGAAAAGAGTACACGAGCATTGCTCACTACCAACTCTTCGATAAACTGAGGTCTTTTCATAATTTCTCTTTTCTATAGATTGCAAGACCAAATTCTAAGCCTACATTTAAGTGTGAATACTTCGTCAGTCTTTCAATATTTTCTTTGGGTGTACGATGGGCATAAGGAGTCATCTTGAAAACATTTAAAATATCCTCGGTTGAGGTTATTTCTATGGGTCCCTTAATTTGCATCACATCGAGTAATTGGAATCCTTCATACATTTTCACGTCAACATCGTTTGCATAAGGTTGATCATAAACGATTTCTTTGAGTTCCATCAAATGATTCGCAAGTGGAAATACCTGAACAAAGATCCCATCGTCTTTTAAAACCCGAAAGATTTCTTCAATCTTAAAAGGAGCAAAAACAGATAAGCATGCATCGAATGAATCATCAATGATCGGTAAATCAAAGGTACTTCCCACTGCAAGCATCAAATCTGAGTTTCGTTTTGATCCCAAATCAACGGCATTCTTTGAAATATCAACACCATAAACCGTTCGTCCTGACTTGAGTAACGATTCCGTATACCAACACTCACCACAACCCGCATCCAAAATGTGATTACTCGAGAACCTATCAAAGACATTCTTGATTTGATCAAGCAATAATCCGTAGTATCCTTTATCTAAAAATTCTCTCCGAGCACGAACCATCAGCTTATCATCACCATGTTGCTTCATTTTATCTTTTTGGGACATGAGTAAATTTACATAACCACTCTTGGCTCGATCAAACTGATGACCCTTAGAACAAACGTAAGATCGTTCCTGTTCTTCCAATGCTTGTCCACAATTAGGACACTTAAAATATGTCATATAAATCCCTGCCTTACTTAGTAATAATTATACCACACCTCATCCTCTTTTCTACCAACATACTTAACATATATATCGACTATGTTTATCTTGCAATTTTAGAAAAAAGTTTTATAATTTAAGAGACTAAGGAGGTCATTATGAAAAAAACATTACTCGTCCTACTCGTTTCAATTTTCGTATTAACAGGTTGCACCTCAAATAATCTCATGAAAGATTATAAAGGATTCACTAAGAAAGATCATCACTACGTAACAACTGATTCTGAAACGATCATCAAAAACTTAGAAAATTCTAAGGAAGGTATTTACTATATCGGTTATGCTGATTGTCCATGGTGTGTTGCCCTTGTTCCCGAAATGGAAACAGTGATAACAGACTTAGAAGCAAGCTACAAAGAACAAGGAATCGAAATTAAGCCTGAAATTATGATGTTGGATGTTCAAAATTCAGAATACAGTAATAGCGATGACTTGAAAAAACGGTTGTCTGATTGGGATAAACAACTTCCTGAAGCACTCCGATCAAATGGATATGTACCTTTTGTTGTAGCGATTGATAAAGATGGAAAAATTCAAACACATTTAGGTACGGTTGATGGACACAAACCTCCAGTTGCACTCACTGAAACTCAAGTTAAGTTCTTGCACTTACGTCTTAAAAATATGTTTGACGGTATCGATGCACATAGAAATTAGAGCCTAAGGTTCAATTCTATTTAGCACATAATGAATCAATAAAAAACGAATCCCAATGCTTGCTCGAAGCATTGGGATTCGTTTTTTATTAGAACTTATTTAATGGGTTTATGAACAAACCACCAGTCAAGGTACTCTGTATCGCCTTCATTTGCTTGCGCTTTGCGTTTCTCAGCATCTGCGATTGTTGATGCTGGTGGAACAATTCCATGATCACCGATAAATTCATTATTTGGCCAATTTTCAGGGATTGCAACACTGTATTTATCCGCTGTTTGAAGCGCCTTTGTAGCACGAAGAATTTCATCAATACTGCGTCCAACTTCTTGTGGATAATACATTGTTAATCTTAGCACACCTTTATCATCTACGATGAATACTGCACGAACTGTATTTGTACCCATTGCAGAATGAAGCATGCCGAGTTGTGATGCTGCACGTCCAAGTTCATCCGCAATAATTGGGAATGGAATCTTAACATTTGCATGTTCATCGATCCATTCAATCCATTTCATATGTGCATGAACCCCATCAATTGATAGACCAATGAGGTCTGCCCCAATTGCATTAAATTCATCTGCTGCTTTCGCAAATCCTATAAATTCTGTTGTACACACGGGTGTAAAGTCACTTGGGTGACTAAATAGAACGAACCATTTCCCTGCATATGCATCCGGTAAGGTCATTTGACCTTGTGTCGTTTTTACATTTAATGTAGGAAATTTTTCTCCCAACAATGGGAATGTACTGTTGTTTTCCATATATATCCTCCTAGTATAGGGCACCTGCCTTATACATTCATTATAGTGATAGTGATTATCATTGTCAACTTAATCCAGTGATATTCTCTAAGGATTTATGGTATGCTTATCTTACATTTATAAGGATTGAGGAAACGTATGCCAAAGATTATACATAACATTGAAGAAGAAATTTTTGCCAGCGCAGAACACCTTTTTTATTTACATGACTATGAAGACGTAAGTATGAAGATGATTGCGAAGGAGACAAACATCGCTGTGGGGACGCTTTATAATTATTATCGTGATAAAGCATCTCTCTATGCTGCAGTTGTGCATAAAAGTTGGGCTGACACATTTGCTCGTTTAAAAAATTGCATTACAACTGAAGTTGACTTTAATGCAAAATTTAGGAAGCGTTTGGAAGTTTTATACTACGACTCCGAGAAGAGACATGGCCTTGGAGTACATTTTAAACGTGTTCGAGGAATGAACGCTGAGAGCTTGGAAGATCTTCAAGGCTTTGTCCTTACCAATATTAAAGAAGTCTTCAAAGACATGCCGATTGCGAATCCTTGGGTATTTGATACTGAGATTATCACAAAGTTAATCTATTCATTATTATCCAATCTTTCATTTTTAATTGAAAACTATCCATTTTCGAAAGAAGATAACATTGATTTCTTATACCATTCATTGATTGCTTTTTTTCATTAATACAACGTAAAAGACCACACTTGGTAAAAGGTGGTCTTTTTTTAGAATTTTTTAATGTGATTATATAAAGATGGATCAATGTGCTCTTGTTCTTCAAGTTTTACGAGCATCGCTTGCATGTTCTCGGTAAAATGGGGCATTGGGACACATTGTCGCTTTCCTTCATGAAACACTTCGTAGCATATATACATTAAATCATCGATATTATTGTGTCGCTTCATCGATTCACGTGCAATTCGACTCGTTTTAAATTTAACTTTCATTCCCCAGCCCGAAATACCCGCTGGAAATTTATAAGGTAAAATTTCTTGCTTGAAGTGATTCATATTGATGCCTCGTCCTCGAGCAATTAAGAGTGTTTCACGAATTGTTCGTATGCAATGCGCTAACGCTTTACTGTTTGTCATCACATACTCGACAGAAGCACCCGGAAAACTAAGATTCCCATACAAAGCTACAGTTGATACAATTGCAGCACTTACTGACATTCTTACCCACATCCATTCTAACATGTCATGTGGTATCTCAAAGGTAATGTCACAACTTTTAAAAAGCGACATCATAAGATTGTAGTTTGGAATTCGAGCATTCGACTTTGACTCAATCATGACATACTCATTTACGACGGCTGTAAGAACGCCTTCTTCATCCATCGAACCGCCTCCAACAGGATATCCTAAAATATAATTGTAGAATCCCATGATTTCATCGAGACGCTTGTGATCGGTCCAAACCCCCGTAAAGAGTAATACCGTTCCATGAATCTTCGCTTCCCGTAGGCAATCCATTGCTTCTTTTAGATTCCCTGATGATACACTAACAAAAATAAAATCATACTCTTTTTTTGTAGAAGGTTTAATTTTATAGTCAAAAGAAAGCTCTTTCCCCTTAGGATTGAGTCTTCCATCAAGTAATTTCACATGAACACAATCGACATGGTCTTTTCCTTCTCGAAGGAAATGTTCAACATTATGGCCCGCACGGAAAAACAAGGACCCGTATAGAGTTCCAATCGTGCCCAGTCCTAGAATTAAAATATCCATGAGCTCACGCCTCACTTCCTTTAACTCTATTTTAAACGATTTCTAAAATATTTTCATCTTTCTTATTATTTTCGTAGGCGATTATAGTTTCTATAGAAACGTTGATAACGTCGCCGTGATATCGGCAAACGTGTTCCATCATTTAAAAAAAGTAAGCTCGATGACACAGCGCGAACATATTTTAGATTAACCATTATGCCCCGATAACAATGTTCAAATGTAAATCGTGACAAAAGTCGTTCCCAAATTGAGAAAATACGATTACTATAAAATCTTCCGTTCTTAGTCACAACCGCAATTTTTCTCCCTTCTGTCTCTACATAGTAGATATCCTCTGCCCGAATACACTGGGACGGCTTCCCATCGATTACAATATTATCAGACCAAGGACGGTGCTCCTGAATAATCGTCACTAAGCACTTGTACAGTTTTTGCGGACAAAATGGAATATGGTATGTATACCTCAAAACATCATCTGTAAGAGGAACATCTAGATAGACAACATGCTGATCCATACCAACATGCTTTGACTGCGACATGCAATGATCAGTAATCACAATTTGATAATGCTGGTCCGCTTTACGAACACAGTCCGCAACAATGGGCAACAGCAACAACTCACTACATTGAGTCACTACCTTTTTCACAAGTTCTCGATTTTTTTCTGCTTTAATACACATGGCAATAAATATCACTTCAATCACCTCATATCTTTCTCCACAAATTTATCGAATGTATAAACGCTTGTAAATGTAGTTTGCTTAAGTGGTATTTATATGCATAAGTGGCATTTTTTAATTAAACTTTTTCATCAATCTCGCCTAAGCATTTACCTTGACTTATACCGACTACAACTGTAATCTACTAGTAGAGGTGATTGAATGAAAGACACAAAATTAGTTTCCGATTCAGAATGGGAAGTTTTACGTGTTTTATGGACATTGAACCATGCTACAAGCCGTGAAGTTGCTGATCATTTTAAACTGTCAAAAAATTGGGAACCCGCAACGACGAAAACTTTGATTAGTCGATTGGTTAAAAAAGGTTATGTGAAAGCAGATACTGAGGGTAAGGCATATGTTTATCGGCCCACACTATCTGAAAAGCAAGGAACACAAAGCCGAATCATGGAGGCATTTGATTCAATTTGCGCCCAAGAAGTTGGTAGTACCTTAAAAAATATCATCGAGCACTATGAACTCTCGCATCATGATAAACACCTACTTTTGGAGGCGTTGAATCAAAAAACGTCAGTCGATGTTGTTAAATGTAATTGTGTCGTTTCATGTAACTGCGGTCAAGATACTTGTACTTGTAAGAAAGCATAATCTGCTTTCTTTTTTATTCTTAAGAGAGTCTTAATAGGTTTTTATATCGTTCTCTCATATAATAGAAACGAAAGGGGACTTTATGAAAACATTTAAAATACTTGAAACACTCAAGAAAAGTTTTATTCAAATTAAAGATGACACATTTCGTTACGTATTAATCATAATCCTCGCGGAATCCATGTCACTACTTTTAATTAAACAAATTGCAGATCGTGTGTTTAAGATTGCGCTTTTTAGAGCAAATATAATTGGAATTACCAATGAAAACTTTTGGGAATTACTTAGCAGTCCCACGGCGCTCTTTTTTCTTATTCTAAGCATCATTCTCATTGCCATTTTTATTTTATTTCAACTCACCGTCATCATTAAGTTTGCAAACCGACCTTATGAAAAGCAAAAATTGGTTAAAAATGATTTTATTAAACCACTTCGCAAAATATTTTCGTCACAGATTCTACTCATCCTGGTTTATATATTTTTAATTATGCCTAACGCAAACATTGGTATGACCACCAATATTACCTCTAATGTACACTTACCTCGATTTGTGGTTGATGCGGTCTTGGAGAACCCAGCTGGATTAGTTGCTTATACTATTGCGATTGTTACTGCATTTATTCTTAATATTCGTCTTTTCTTTACACCGGTAATTTTTATTACGCGAGACGAACTGAGTTTTATAGAAGCTGCAAAGGAAAGTTGGGCCCTAACAAAACGCCGTACATTTAAAATATTTCAGCTCGTCACAGTCATTGCCTTGCTAACCACTGCGGTTACGGTTGCAGGTGTTTTTATTCTCTCAATACCTATGGCCATAGTTCCCGAATCAAACATGCAAGTCACAAAGATTACGGGTGCTTTGTCTGTTTCTATGATTTTCTTTTTTCTAGCTTTTACCATTTCATACTCGAATATCTTTACCTTGCAAGCTACGGTTGTCGCCTATCACGAGATTCTAGATGAAAAGCCAATTCTTACTGAAAAGAACTTCGCCCCCAAAAAACATCATCTTCGCATCAATATTATTATGGTGGCAGTCTTTTCCTTGTTTGGTATCAATGTTTATTTAAGTACACCCAGTGATGCTTTAACTTCATCGACAAAAGTCGTATCTCACCGTGGTGAGTCTGTAAGAGCCATTGAAAATACATTGGAGTCTTTACAAATAGCAAGTACTTACAAGCCTGATTATGTTGAAATGGATATCCAAATGACAGGAGATGGACATCTGGTTGTGTTTCATGATAATACGTTGAAACGACTGAGTGATCAAACGGACAACATTCATCTCCTCACACTTGAGGAAGTTCAAAATGTAACATTAGTACACAATGGATATGAAAGTCGTATTCCCACATTTGATGAATACGTTGCTGAAGCAAAACGCCTCAATCAACCGCTTATGGTTGAACTCAAAACATCAAAGTATGATGATCATACGTTTATTGATAAAATGATCGAGACGCTGGATAAATATGACATGCGCTCTGTGACAGCGTTCCAATCCCTTGATAAGACCGCAATACTAAAACTTAAAGCCATGTACCCTGACACGTATACCGGTTATATCTTAGGGTTGAATATCGGTGGTTTGGAACGGTTAGATGTTGATTTTTATTCGATTGAAGATTCATCAATTTCCTCTCGCACCCTTAATGATATTGCGCGTTATAATAAAGATCTCTTTGTATGGACGGTAAACGAAGAAGATCGTATGGATTTATATCTCACAATGGAAGTTACGGGTATTATTACGGACCACGTGGAAGCTGCACAAAAAGTAATTGAAGATTTAAAAGCGGCAACACCTTTTGACCGTATTTACAAAGATGTTTTGTCTTCTCTAAATTGAAAATTGTGAAAGTCGTTCCTCATTCTTCTTATTACTAATAAATCTTTTGCTTCTTCGTAAATTCAGTCATATTTTTTCAAAACTATCGTTTAAGACCTTTTCAAATTAAGTGAAAATCTATAAACTTATCCCGAGAGGATGTTGTAAGTATGAAAAAAAATTATTTAATTATATTTCTTATTATCACAAACCTATGTGCATTAAGCTACATTGGGTGGAAACAGTCACAACCTGTTCCCTATAAATCGGAGTTAAGAGTATTTGTGGAAGAAATTGCACGAATAACAGGCGAAAGTCCTGATACGATTAAGGAAGAAATACGAACACTTGCAAAAGATAATAACCTAAATAAAATGGAAGCTGCGCAGATTCGACTACGCGATGCAATTTTATCGCAGAACGAACACAATTTATTTCAAGAGTAAGGACCGCTATTAGCGGTCCTTATTGATTTCATTCAACGTTAATCGCAACGCACCTGCAATTGTAGCGGGATTATTACGAGGCTGCCCAAAGTGATGCGATACATGTTCCATTTGTTTTAAAAAAGTTTCTTGAAATAATTTGGTATCAATAACTTCACGGTTGATGGATTCATGATAAATATATGCATATTCGCGCAGTCCTTGTTCAAACCAATAAACCTGATCTGATGACACCGCATACGCGCTCAGCCAATCCCAAATTATCTCTGAATCACTGACATTTGGATTATCAATATGACAATGTTTACAAAGTAAAACAAAGTTTGAAGGGGTATCCGCACCTCCAAGTGCATCCGCAAGTATATGACATCGATCTAATCGCTTTTTGACACCGCAACGCCAACAATGGGTGCTTGCTTGACTTGAAGATACGGTCAAATTCATCGTATCGATACGATCTGCCCAATAATCCGCAATTTCTTTTTTCGTTGTTTTGATACGTTTTGTCATCATGGCCTCCTACAAAAATAACACAGATATCTGTGTTATTTTTTCATTGCTTCAATTGCTTGTTCGAGTTTCAAATGAGGGTCTTCCCAACCCTTTGGTTTAATTGTTTTCCCATCTTCATTGTAATGAGGTTTTCCATCTTCCCAAAGTTTGCTCATATTTGCATGTTGGACAATTTCAAAAAGTGGTTCTGGTTCAATCCCCATCTCAACAAGCGTTCCTAACGCAAAATAAATTGTATCAATCATCGCGTCTGCTTGTTCAACAAGATCTTCTGCTTCAATGAATTCATTGATTTCTTCAAGCATCCATGCATAACGCTTTGCTGCACGATCCGCATCCATCATTACTGGTGATTCTTTGACAGGATGTCCAAACTTCTCATGAAATTCTTTAACGGCATTAAATTCTTTATTCATTCCCATAATAAACTCCTTTTATATCTGATATTAAGATACGTTACCTTAATCATATCAAATAAAGCTTTGAAATTCATGTCATTAACTAACCTTTATTCTCTTCGTCGATTTATGACGATGAGCGCCATTCCCAATCCGACCAGGAAAATCGAATCAAATTTTGATGACACACCCGTAAGCGGTAAATAATTCTCGTTTGAAGCATGATCCAGTGACTCGGTTTCGGGTTTTCTATTCGGACGCTCTGATGGTTTTTCAATCGGTTTATCGGTCGGGTTCTCTATTGGTTTATCAGTTGGGTTTTCCTCTTTATATTCTTCAAGGTTTTGATAGGCATTTGCCAATCGGATGTACCCCTCATCCACAACATCTTGGCTTAACGCTTGAAGACTAAGTTGGTCTTTCACTTCGTTCAAGACCTTTTGAAGATTACGCCAACTTCCAACCGTATATCGACGTTCCGACAGCCCTTCAACGGTTTCAATCAGTCTCTTGATTTCTTCTAAATTTAGTTTCTGTGCAAGATTTACGGCTTCAAATTCACGATGGATGACCGTACGTTTATCTTCAAATGAAACCTTCATAATTACATGTCGAGAGGCAATTCCACTGTGACTACGATTTTCTTTAGGCACATCGTAGAATGTTGTTTTAATATTTGATTGACCCGCATCGACGCTTAAATCTTCCAACTGAAATTTGTGTCTAAAATCAATCGTGTTGGCATCGGACGCAATCGTTTCATTCCCCAATCGTATTTCCACTCTATTTGGCGTAATCGGCGCATTGCGCAAAATGTGGATGACATGTGTAGCGGTCGTAACCCCATCTTCCGCAACGGCTTTTATATGATAACTTGTTACGCCATTAAAAATATCGAGACACACGCTTCCAGTTTCATCAACCGTTTTGATTATGCCGTGATCTTCATTCACAACCGTCACATTTTCATGAGGAACACTGGTTTTGATTTTTAAGTCAAGTGTATTCTCAGTATCCGTAAAAATAAATGTGTCATGTTGGCTTAAGTCAATGTTTCCAAAAGATGGTTCAATTGCTAAAATCTCAACTTCATTCGACTGAATTTTATTAAGATAGACGTGTTTGTTATCAAGTGTAATTGAGTCACGGTCTGCAATCGATACCGCCTGCAATGTTCCATTCAAATCAATGTAAGATAATTTAAGAAGATCTGCTGGAACTGTGAGAATCATCTGATCTTCAAGTTTTTGATTGTGTATTAAAGCATAGGCTTCTCTGTCTTGGGTTGTATAGGTTTGGTGGATACGGTTCGAAAATTTTCCACTTGATGCTTGATGGATCACATCGATGTCATAGGTCTTCCCATCTTGTAAGGGGAATCGACCCTGGTCCACATAGTTGATTTGCTCTTGGTTTCGAACAAATACATGTGTTTTTCCTTCATAATTCGTTTTAACGTGATACATGTTTGCTTCAGCATTCATTATCTCGAATGTTTCGAGATGATACGCATTCGAGTCTGGAATTTGTATTTTTAGCGGTTCTATATCACTACTTTCAAAGAGAGAGCCACGATATGCTTTAATATCACTCACTTCAAGTGTGCGATTCTTTTGTGTATTGCCCCAGCCTGCAAACGCGAAAACTGGATGATCTCCAAGATGCTCAATATTTTCAAATGTATGAATGTGTTTGAAGCCCCCATCATTTAGAACATAGGCATGTACTTTGTTATTGCGATGTTCCAACGCAAAGGTTTGCTTGGTCGTCGGATTATCCTCTATCGTGTTTGTTGCGGCTTCTTTCCCCTGTCCATTAATCTCCTGAACAAACCCAATACCATCAGCATGAGCCCGTTTACCCATCGAGATATAGTTATCGCGATCTAAGGTTCCATCTTCCTTTTGCTTCATTAATAACATATAACTTGAATCCCAACTGTTCTGAGCACGTAAAGGCAAGCCATCCATTGTCGCAATGTATACGCGAGCTTCATCGGATGTTGGTTCGAGATCGACGCGTACAAGATTCGATAATCGATTATCGTTTTCCCATAAATCTTGGCCATTTTCACGATCGATTGTAAAGGATGTCGTGTTAAGGTTTAGCGCATGATTTCGGTCTTCAATTTGAACTTGAGGATTTAGAACCAACTGGTCGTCAGGTTGATCCACAACAAAGTACACAATGCCTTCTTTTTCATTGTAAGTTATCAATGCCTTGGCGATTCCGCTCTTTCTAATAGTTGGAATTCCACCTTCAAAAGATACTATCGCTTCATCAAAACTTTGAATGGTTAACGCGCTCATGTCAAAAGTCTCACCACCAATAAGCACCGATATGGAATCCATTGAAGGGTTTATATGGATAATGGGTTCATCAAATACAAGTCTTTCGGTCTGTATCTCATCAACGGTAATTGATTTCATGTTTGATTTGATGAGTGTATCATTCCAAACGGTATAGGCATAAATGTCTGTTTTTCCTTTTCGATGTGTTTGAATCACACCTTCAGCATCCACACTTGCGATGTCGGGATGCGTCGATACATAGTAAATGGCCCCCACAGGTTCAGTCGGTTTTCGATTTTCACGCTTGGTTAAAACATCGAGATCGACATCGTTAATCTGATAATGGTGAGGTTCCATCCCCTCAATAAGAACATTTTTCTTGAGTCCATCATCATAATTATTTCCTTCGACAATTACATTCTTACTATTCTTAAATTCTAAGACATTCGCAACTGAACCCGAATTGTTTTCTGGACCGTTGGGCAAGACACCTAGTCCCTGAACTTGATTACCATTCGCTTCCAAGCGGAGGGGGTATTCACGCCCAACTGCCAATGTTTCATCCCCGTCCAGGTGCAGACTTATTTCTGGGTTAAGACGTAATACCTTATTATTTCTAAAGGTGAGGTTCTCGACACTTTCTGCACGTAAGACACCATCACTTTCGAGATAAAAGGTATTATCCTCTATAAGAATATTTTTATGAATTGGATGCTCTGCGGATGGTAGATGGCCGCCTTTGGTTACAGGATGGAAGTAGATAGCCGGTGCATATTTCCACCAGGTCCTTCCTAGTGATCGAATTTTAAATGTATTGTTTCGAATCTCTAAATCACGGATTGGACCGGATTCATACCATTCATCCGAGTCATTCGAGAAAAATAAAGTTGGCATTGTCGGTGCATCAAAACGATTGTCTTCAATGATTACCTTTTTTCTTGAAGTTACAAGAATCATCCGAGTAAATACATTTTTGAAATCATTGTTTTTAATCAAAATTTCAGGTGTGTAGGTAATGTTTTCCGCAACATATTTGGGCTCGTTTCCAATTTTATCATCAACATAATCGGGAATCCGTTCTTCAAATTCGACGACCATCGTACGAGGATTGGATGCATCAGGACCTTGAACATTTTTAACGGTATATTCCGTTTCTAAATCCTTAGATTCCAACGTATCGCGTGAATAGAAGATTACCTTGTCTCCAGGGTAAAATTGTGGAAACCCTCCTTGTTGTTTATGAATATAGTTTAATTGAAGTGTGGTGTCGGAGATTCTTTTTTCCACACGGGTAAATGTTCCGTGAATATTTATGGGATCATCATGGGTATTATTAAAAAACGAATTGGTAATTTCAATCTTCCCTTTTGATCCCGATACATGAATTCCATCTGCATAACTTGAAGTATTTTTCCCTGTTTCAATATCTGTTTCCATTCTTAAACGATTAAAATAAACATTCTCAGACATTTGAACCAGCAGTCCAAAACCATGCATGTATGAAATCTTAACATCCTCAAACGTTACGTCTTTACTCTCCCACACAAGCGCTCCCGCAGTACTGCGTTCGGTATTGGACAGCAATTGATAATTCATGCCCAATACCGGATCAATCTGAGGTTTTGAGTTGTAGGTGAACCGTAGGAGTCCGCTGGGTAAGGTTTCAATATTTGAAACACCATGAAATGGGTCTTGATTCGCATAATAGCTTCGTCCCATCATTTCGGTAGGATATTTAACTTGAATTCCATAGTTCCTATGACCATTACGTTCAGTCCAATACGGTTTCCCACTTGTGTCTAACTCGGATTTCCATAAGATCGAATTCCCTTGAATTTCATAATTAAAATATGATGGAATAAAAAAATCCACCGTTCTATTTTCAGTATCGAAATCAAAAACCGTCATTTCAGATGTTGTGGGAACTAAGAAATCCCACGATAAGTTTTGGATGGTAATGTTTGAAGATTGGACGACCGCCAAAGCCATCATATTCCCCTCAAACAGTATTTGGGCTCCTTGACCATTTAGCGTTAAATTATGATTGTCTTCAATCAGAATCCCAATGTGTTTGGTAGGAAAATCAACACTATCTGTGTTTGATGTATGAATATCACGTGTTTGCGCAAATTCTTTGGTTATCCGGTAAGTTCCCGGATTAAATTGGACTTCGACTGGACCTTCAAACGCTTTCGCTACTTCAAGTGCTCGTGCAACAGCCGGTCCACTTTCTTTCATTCCCGATGCATCCGCACCATAATCATTCACTGAGATGATTTTCATTGAGTTATCCCCGCTAATTTTTGTAATTGGTAACAATGGTATCGCTAGGCTAAGTGATAAAAGTGTCATCACCATGCGATATTTACTTTTTTTCATATTCCCCTCCTGTATACGCTTTCATTAATCATTATAGATAAATCGATGATGACTATCAACTTTAATCCAGTAAAGATTAGGCGGTAACAATACTGAAGTTTACTAAAAATACCGCACTGGCGCATTGAATCCAATTAGGGTGCGCAAATGATTGGAATTTTTAGTGGGGAATTTGTTATATTTAGTGTACAAAGTGATTTAAAAGCATCGCAGTTACATGCTCTAAACAGCATAAAAATAGAAAGAAGGCATACAATGAAGAAAGTAAAAAATGTTATTATTGGTTTTGGAAAAGCTGGGAAAACACTCGCTAAACGACTCGCTTCAGAACAAGAAGAAGTCTTCGTTATTGAGACGTCATCGGAAATGTATGGCGGTACCTGCATTAATATTGGGTGCATCCCTTCGAAGTCCTTAATTCATGATAGTGAAACGCATATTCCTTTTACCGATGCAGTTCGTTCAAAAGATCAAACGGTTTCGCTGCTTCGACATAAGAATTATCACATGCTTCAGGACAATCCGCTTATCACGGTTGTAGATGGGACTGCACGTTTTGTTTCAAATACAGTCCTTGAAATCACAAATGACACAACGGAAACGTATCAAATCGAAGCTGAACGGATTTTTATTAATACAGGATCTGTTCCAATTCCACCCCAAGCTTCAATGCTTCAAAACAGTAAATATTTAATCGATTCCACACAGGCCATGAACCTTTCAAAATTACCCGAAGAGTTAATTATTATTGGAGCAGGCTATATTGGTTTGGAGTTTGCTTCGATGTTTAACGCTTATGGTTCCAAGGTAACCATTCTTGATGAAAAAGCGGTTTTCTTGCCTCGGGAAGATCGTGACATCGCCAATGCGATTTACGATGCCTTTACCGATCGGGGAATCGCGATTAATATGGGTGTTTCCTTGAGCGGTGTGGATGATTATCAAGACCATGCATTAGTAAGCTATATCACACAAGACGAACTGCACAGTACTCGTGCCTCGAAGATTCTCGGTGCAATCGGTCGTAAGCCAAATACCGAAAATCTTGGATTAGAACATACCGATATAAACGTTGATGATCGAGGTGCCATTCTTGTCGATTCACACCTTAAAACCAATGTCCCTAATATTTGGGCTTTGGGAGATGTGAAAGGTGGACCTCAGTTTACGTATATTTCTCTCGATGATTTCCGCATTGTGGAAGATGATCTCTTTGGTAATCATCAACGCACAACGGATAATCGAACAACCGTACCTTATACGCTCTTTATCACTCCTCCTCTATCACGAGTTGGCCTTACGGAACAACAAGCCCTTGATCAAAACATTGACATCCAAGTGTTTAAACAACCCCTCAGCACCATTCCTAAAGCACATGTAAGTGGCAATACAACGGGACTCTTTAAAATCATAATTGACCGCACCACAAATCATCTTATCGGTGCCTCACTCTTTGGCATTGAATCCCACGAAATGATTAACTTAATCACACTTGCCATGGATTTAAAACTCGATTATCGTATCTTGCGAGACCGTATTTATACTCACCCTACAATCACTGAGTCATTAAACGATATCTTGAAATAAAAAAACAGAGTAGAACGCACATAACTGCGTCACACTCTGTTTTTTTGGGGCTACTGTTTGATAAGCAATGCAATGGTTTCCACATGTGTGGTTTGAGGGAACATATCGACCGGTTGGACTTTTTCCAATCGATAACCACCGTCGATAAACATTCTTAAGTCTTTCGCAAGTGAAATCGGATTGCAACTTACGTAAACAATACGACGCGGATGTGATGTCAATGCGGCTTCAATAAATACAGGATCAAGCCCCTTACGTGGGGGATCCACCACCAACACATCAATTTCAATGCCTTGCTTAACCCATGCAGGCATAATTTTTTCAGCTTCACCCGCCTCAAACTGCACATTCTCAATGTGATTGAGTTTCGCGTTTTCTTTCGCCATAGTAATTGCATCTTCGACAATTTCAACACCATAAACAAACTTCGCTTTATCGGCAAGGTTTAAGGTAATCGATCCAATTCCACAATAAGCATCTACGACAACATCATCGTTTGTAACTTCTGCCATTTCAATGGCTTGTTGATAAAGAAGTTCCGTTTGTTTTGTGTTGATTTGGAAAAAGGACTTCGAAGAAATCTTAAATGTTTTTCCTAAAAGTTGATCCCGATAAATATCTTCTCCATAAAGAACGTTCTGTTCTCTTCCCAAAATAACATTTGTTTGTTTTGGATTAATATTTTGAACGATACTGACCGTTTTGGGTAAAGCTTCCACAATGGCATTCACAATTTCTTTTTCGAAAGGAAGTTTTGAACCATTTGTTACCAAAACCACCATTAATTCTTGCGTGTAATGGCCTTGACGCACCATAATATTTCGAATTAATCCGGTGTGATTTGTTTCATCATAGGCTGAAATTTTATATTGACGAAGTAAATCCCGAATCACTAAGATTGCTTTGTCCAAAGCTTCTTCTTGAATATAGTAATCTTCGATTGGAATAAGATCATGAGTTCCACGCTTAAAGAATCCTGTCTCTATGACACCGTTAACGGATTGGACCGGTATGGTTGCTTTATTACGGTAGTGCCATGGATTTTTCATTCCAAGTGTTGGTAGAACCGGAACGCCATCAAGATTAATTACACGACCTAAGGTTGCCTTAACTTGATTTTGTTTAAACTCACATTGAAGGTCATATGCCATGTGTTGAAGGGGCATGGTTCCAATGCGTGTTCCGACTTTATCAACCAACTCTACACGTTTGGGTGATGGATTTTCAATGCTTAATATACGTCCGTAAGCATAGCGTTTGGTCACCTTCGTGACCCTTAGAGTAATGATTTCCCCTGGAATTGAATTTTCCACAAAAATTGGAAATCCTTCTTTTTTAACCACACCAAATCCTTCAAATGTGAGGTCCATTACTTCCAGTGTTAATTGTTCGTTTTTTATTACAGGTATTTTCTTCATATCCATCACCTTTTCTTCCTTTAAGAATAGCATAAATCCGGGCCATTGACACGACTTAAAGCATACAAGATGCAACCATCCTCCTTTAATTCTATAATAGGTATAAGGAGCGTGATTAATATGGAAATAACAAAAAAAGGTGTTCCAACCGCTTTAGCAGGATCTCAACCTGTTGTTGGAGAAAAAGCACCGACATTTAAACTTAAAAATTTAGAAGACGTTTATGTAGGAACGGATACACTCGCCGGAAACGTTGTATTGCTGAGTGTCTTCCCAGACATCAATACGCGTATCTGTGATTTACAGACGCGTCATTTCTTCCAAGTTGCGAGCGAACTTGACGATGTAACGATTGTGAATATTTCAAATAATACCAAGGAAGAATTTGCTTCTTGGTGTGCAACGAATGGCATTGATAGTGAGATGTTGCGTGATGAGGATCATGCATTTGGCGATGCTTATGGTATTTGGATTCCGGAATTTGAAGTGCTGGCACGATCTATATTTGTGATTGATCGCAAGGGCATGCTTGTTTATTCTGAGATTGTTCCCGAAATGGCACAAGAACCCAATTACGAAGCAGCAATTGCTGCCGCAAAAAATATTTAATAAAGAAAAACGAACATGAATCCACATGTTCGTTTTTTCTTTATTTTTTCTTCTTTGAGAACCAGTAGAAGATGCCTCCTATGAGGACAACTCCAATTCCCACATAAAGTGCAGTTTGAGTTGGCGTAACACCTGTTCCTGGTAATTTACCACCTGGTTTCTCTGCTTCTTTTTCTAAGATAGTAATGGGAAGCTCTGTTTTTTCACCTTTTTTATTCGTATAGGTGATGGTTGTTGTTCCTGCTTTGAGTGCAGTAAAGGTTGCAGGACTGTTGAAGGTTGCAGAGAAGAATACTTTATCGTATACCCATCCTTCGCCTTTTTCTTGGTCATCGTTGCTTGGTGTTAATACGAAAACATCGCCAACCCGAACTTTATCAGGTAATCCTGTAAGTTTTAAAGTTACTTTGGGATCCGGTTTTGGTTCTGGTTTTGGTTCTGGTTCCGGCTGTTTAACCTCAATATCCATCGTATCACCTAAGTATTTGGTGAAAATTCCATTGGTCACATAGCGATAATCATCTTTTTGATGTGCTTTGTTTGTAATCGAGTTTGCGAAGATTAGAAGATCATGTGTATCATTTTTAAGCTCGATGGCCTGAATTGAATTTTTATAAGTGTCAATATGATCTTGTGACATAAAACCTTCAATGGGTTCATCATCAGTCGTTTTAATAAGTACTGTTGATCCTTCAGGTGCTCTTACGATACTGTTTCCACCGTGACCGTACATAATATAATCATTTTCTTGAGCATATTTTAATGTTATATAACTGGATTCAGGATACGTAACCGTTGTGAGGGAATCAAAGCTCATATCATAATTCGCTTCAATTTCGAGCCCCATTTTTTCAAGTGAATCCAACGCGTATCCACCATATCCAATATAGGACTTTCCAGCATTTACGGCATTCCGTTCATCCTCTCGTAATGGACGGTTCCCAATCACAATATCTGCTGCGTCAAGATCCTGGGTTAAATCAAATCCAAGTTCTTGTCCCCAAACATAATAATCCCAATTGAGGTTTGTATTGAGTCGATTTGTATAATTTGTATGACCGTAAGGCTCACCCGTGTCTTTTTTCAGCAAGAATGTTGGTGCAGCACCCGGCACATAAAGCAGTGCGGATTTTGTGATAACTTGTGCTTTAGGCATTGTATTGGTTCGCGTTGCTTGAAGAATATAATCGTCTTCAATCAAATCAAAGGTTGCTTCAGACATTACAAAGTCTCCACGATAATCGCCATCGGTTATAAACCCAACTGCTTCTTCAGATTTAAGTAATGCATTTATGGCTTGGATTGAAGCGACACTGTTATTGGAAACAATCACAATTTCACCCTTACCATCAACATGCGTTGTGGTTTCAGGTGCTGCATCAAGCCATGTAAATTCTGCGCTTTCGAAGGCACCAACTTGGGTGATCACATCCATATCAAAGCCACGTAGCTCTGAGAATGCGGTGAGTGGTTCTGAATAGAGGTCGGTCCAATTTTTAATAACGATGTTGTTGTAGAGTGCTGCATTGGCCATATTTCGTTTTGCCTGATGCAAATCAACAATCATGGTTCCTTTAGGATACGTGATGCCCTTAACGTCTATCTCATTTCCTAACACTTTTACCTTAACATCATTACGTAAAAGATATTCCATCATCTCGGATGCTGCGTGTAAGTTTTTTTGCATTGCCGGTTCCATTGGAATAACATAATACTCAGGGAAGAAGTTATTATTTTCTTCATAACGGGCACGGAAGATATCTGCTTCTGCGCCTTTTTCATCTTGTTGATTTACGTAGTATGGGCGAATTTCATCGGCATCAATATTCTTATGACCTCGGTCCCAACCTTTCAATTGGTTGGTATAAAATGCTTTTTTATGCATTCCCACATAACGTCCATTGTTGAGTAGTGCATACTTAACTGCTTGCGTCGCATCCTCATTTCCATATGGAACTTCAACGGTATAAGCAACGACACCGTGAAGCATCGAATATTGGGGTGTATAACTTGAAGACATATCGTCAAACGGTTCCCATTCATATCCACCTTTATCGCTTGCTTTTAAATAATCACGCATCGGCATTTGGAAACTGTTAATTGATTTATTATTTGTAATCGCAACACCCCCAAACTCCTCACCTTGTGCGAGTGCATTCTCAATAAACAAATCATACTCCACGTTTGGCTCATGGGTTGGTGAGCAAGGTTCAATTTGGAATTGATTATAGAAACCATGAATTTCATAAAGGTTCACAGGATTCCACGTTGAAATAAGACGCGCCATGGCTTGTGTTTCTGGTTGTGTTTGGTAAGTGTTATCACGATTTAAATCGAACCCATTACCATTTGTTCGAACATTTGTTGCGGCTGCATCCGCATTTTCTGCAGGCACAACGATAAAGAACACATCCTCGAGCATCGTTTTAATGTTTAAGTCTACTTGCTCCATTTCATAAAATTTCGCAAGTTGTTCTTCACTTAAATTCGCAGCTGCATCGGTACTGTTAGGATGTTCTTCACTTTGAACGCCATCCCGGATATAACCCACTCCGGTGACATCATTTGCAATGAGTTCAGACCACTTAATACCTCTGCTTGATTTTTCTGCCTCGACTTGTGCTTTTCCTTCAGACGTTAATCCATTAATACGACGGTATTCAACACTTCCATCAGCATTCTCGATCATCACGGATAAAAATTCCATAATCGCATCAATTCCCGGATTTTCATCGGAGTGAATGTTATTGTAGAGAATTGGAACTTTATAATCAATTGATCCCGATTCAATATCTTGAATCACAGATTGTGGATCCGCCTCTGCGCGTTCATTTAACGCAAGGTGATTCGACAGCGTCTCAGCCGTATCCGCAATAAAGATTGCATTCATCGGTCTTCCCATTGCCGTACGTCCGAATTCGCGAACTTCCGCATGAATTCCCTTGGATAATGCGAGTGCTGCAAGATCTGCAAGACGTTGATCGATTTCATTATAAAGTGTGTAGCTATTATAAGGTTTAAAGGACACGGGCGTTGTTGCCAATACCTGTTCCCCTTCCACCAGTTTTAAATCATAGGTCCCTGTGTAATCAAGAAGTGCATTACGGATTAAGGCGCGATCACGACCATCAATTCCATTCACACCAAACATCAGCACATTCTTAAACGTTAACTGCAATCCTCCAGGAATGACTTCCGTTTTGATATCTTTAAATAGAGTATCGCCTGCAGTGGTAAAAGTAGTTTTAAAGACAGTCCATTCATTCAAAGGTCCACCCAAATACTGATAAGGGAAATCCTCCTCATTTTGACCCCCTTCATCCCGCGTCAAAGTCCAAGACGCATTCTCAGCCAAAACTTTAAGTTCCTCAGGCGTTTTCCCCTCAAACATTACTGTCGCTTTATATTCTTTTGACTCTGTCATGGAAATGACTTCAGACTCACCCGTAGTATTTATAAAATCAATGACCGGTTGAGTATCACTATAAATTGGACGCGCATGACTGAATACCAGTCCAATCGATAGTACAAATATGGTTAAGCATTTTAGGATTCTATGTTCATTTCTTTTGTCCATTTTTTTCTCCTCATAGTATTAATAAAAATATACGAACATCCAATACTTAAACCGCTACAATCCCCCTTCCTTTACTTTTAATATTTTTGTGAGTTCACGGACTCACGCTAAGCATATTGTAATCAATTTTATTGGGTGTTGTAGGACATTTATAACGACTTTTTATGTATAAACGGTTGCACTTTTAGGGAAACTTTTTATTGAAATGGCAAGATATCAAAGCCTTCGTCCCAAATTACGCAGACATTCATAAAAACCGTGCAATTTTGTATTAAAAATAAAAAAAATGATTGAAATCCAATCATTTTTTATTTTTGAGAAAATTCATACCATATTCGATTGATTCACAGACTTCTTTGGTAAAGGCAGCCACAAAAATGCAACCCATATAAATAAAAATCAACCCCGTAAAATCGTCTAGAAAAAATACAGCGAGCATCATTATTATTTGTGCTCCGATAACCAACACTTCTTCGAAGCGTTCTTTATTGATCATCAACACGTGATTATCTTCGGTCTCAGACTTCAATAAGTCATCCACACGCACACCATAATACTTCGCAATTTGAAGCAGCATATTCGCATCGGGATAACGTTTCCCTTGTTCCCAATTTGAGACAGCTTGGCGTGAAACGTTTAAGGCCTTCGCAACCGTATCTTGTGTAAGCGATCGTTTTTCTCGTAATCGTTTTAAATTATCATTAAGTTTCATAAAGCCTCCTCTAACTCACATTCTAAAGTAGCTTCACCGAATCGTAAAGACACATTTTGTTGCATCAAAGTTTTTCAAGGACCATAACACCAATTCCCAAAAGTCCCGTCAAAACAATAATCTTCGTAGGATCTAACTTAAATTTTCGTAAACCAAGGGTTGCGAATACAAATAGAATACCGTTTGAAACATCAAAATGACTTATATCGCGGACACCTTCACCAAAAAACGCAGTAATAAGGATTGTAAGCCCCGCTGAAGCAATTAAAGCCACCACGGTAGGTCTTAGTCCATCCAAAACATTTTGAATGATGGTGATATCACTAAACTTGTAATAGATTGTCGCAAGAAGAAGGACAATTACAATTGAAGGAAAAACATTACCTAAGGTGGCCGCAACGGCACCTGGAATCCCTGCTACCCTTAATCCAACAAACGTAGCTGCATTCAACGCAATGGGTCCAGGGGTCATTTGCGATATTGTAATTAAATCCGTAAACTCGGTCATCGTAAGCCAACCATGACCGACGACCACTTGACTTTGAATGGGTGCAAGCGCTGCATAACCACCGCCAAAACTTACCAGACCAATTTGCATAAAAGAAATAAAAAGTTTCCAAAGAATCATTGTGACACCTCTATCTTTCCACCACGAGACAATGCCCCAACAATCCCTGCCGCAAGGATAATATAAAGGACATTAATCTTAAGGAAATATGCAGCAATAAATGACGTAACCATTATCACGATTGGTAAGGTTCGTTTAAGATTAAATACCTGCCGTGCCATCGTCATAACCACATCCACAATCACTGCCGCAACGCCCGCTTGCATCCCATGAAGTGCTGCATTCACAAACACATTGGATTTAAACTCCGCATAAAATTGAGAAATTATTGTGAGGAGAAATAAAGGTGGTAAAATGGTGCCGAGAATGGAAAATATCGCGCCCATAACCCCATCAACTTTATATCCAACTAAAATGGATGCATTCACCGCTAAAGATCCTGGAGAGGATTGCGCAAGTGCCATCAAATCCATCATTTCATCCTCATCAATCCAGCCTAATTCTTCCACAAATTTCGTTCGCATTAATGGGATGATGACATAACCGCCCCCAAACGTAAATGCACTTAAGTGAAACGATGATTTAAACAATTTCCAATATACCTCTGATTTTTTCATAATCCACGACCTTCCACTGTTTACTATTCTATCGCGTATCTTTTCAAGATTGCAAATGCGAAAAAAAAAAAGCGTAACTCACGCTCTAATTATTTAACTAAATTTTCATAGATATCTTCCAGTTTTTGAACATTTATCCGCTCGTCAAATCCTTTTTCAATTAATTGTTCCCGAGTACTTCGACGCTCATAGTCTAGATGTCCCACAATATAATCAGCCCACTCATGGGGATTATCTATGGGTAGAAAATGAAAATGATCTGTGAGAGCACTTTGACGATCAATTGTATCGGATGCAAAGCATAAGAGCCCTGCAGCTTGAGCCTCTACCAGCACATATGGCAACCCTTCAAAAACGGAAGGGAGCAAAAAGACATCGAGAACTTGTAAAACATCCGGAATATCATCCCTTAATCCAAGAAACTTAACATGATCTTCAATTCCAAAATTTTTCACTTGCAATTTCACATCGTCAAACAACTCCCCTTCGCCTGCTAGCGCTAAGATTGCATTGGGTTTTGTTTTCACGACTTCATTAAACACTTCAATCAGAAATTTATGATTTTTTTGGAAGTTAAAACGACCGATATGACCAAATACCAATTGGTCATCCACATTCAATGCTTTACGTAATCGTTTTCGTTTCGTTTCATTATACTCGTATTGTTCAAGATCAATTCCGTTATTCATAATTGTATATTCTAAATTAGGGTAGAGAAAATCGCCTGCTTCTTTTGAACACGCTAAAAGCACATCCGCATAATCAGGAATCTTCTTCATCAATTGATCCTTATATTTGATTAATAGAACATTGTCAACAAAATGACGACTCCCATGGGAATGTGAAATCATATAGGGAATTCCAATCTTACGAGCAGCTTGGAATATGAGTGGATTCAGTGCGTTCATATGACTGTGAATAATATCATATTGCTCTTTTTCTAACATTTTTAGAATTGTTTTACGTGAAGGATGTTTCCCCAAAAAATCATGGGGGGTTAATGGAATTCTAAAAATTTTACCCCCATGCGTAATGACTTCCTTATCGTAATAACCTTCCTTGCATCCAAAAACAAGAAAATCAATATGAACTTTTTTTGGATCAATATTTCGAAATACACTCATCATATATGCTTCAGTACCCGCTTTTTCAAGCGTTCCACCGTGGGCAAATAATACTTTAATTGGTTTCATAGACACCTCGAAAATAATCGTATCATTTAAAAATTACGATTGCAATGACCACAAAATACCACTTACTGTTATTGCTTGACTTGATTGTAATATTCTATAAATTGATTCATGACCCCATCGATAAAGGTTACAGTCCCTTCATCAATTAACATCCCGGATTCATCAAATTTTGTATGTACAGCACCAATCAAGATATCATTGCCCGGTAGAAGCCACATAGGCATTGTATCAAGCACTGTATAGAGGTTTAGATAACCTCGTGCCCCAGCCGTTTGTCCCATCGAGCAAGAAGCAATTAAACCCGGTTTATTCTTAAGTCCTGGTTGCGTACGGCTTGCCCAGTCAATAGCATTTTTTAATACGCCTGATAATCCATGATTATATTCTGGCGTAATCATAAACACTGCATCCGCATCATGAATTTTTTGATTCATAACCTTTACCTTTTCAGGTGTATCCGTTGGATTATCCAAATCACCATTATAGTTTGGAACATCGATATCTAGGATTTCAATTTCCATCTGATCTGCATATCGTTTTTGTATATGTTTTCCCAACATCATATTGTAAGAACCTTTACGTAAACTTCCAACCATCATCACAATTTTTATCATAGCATGTGCTCCTTTTTATTTATAGTATACGTGATTTTAAGGGTTCGTATTTGAAATCTGTATTAAATGTTAAATTAATGTGACGAAATGGTGTTTTTTAATTGATATTATCTTGCTCTTTCTATATGATAGTCTTAGCGTTTTTAGAAGGAGGTCGAATCGATGAATCTAAAGCGATTTGTAGGCGATAAAGACTTTTATAAAAAGGCTTTATTTATTGCAATTCCGTTAATGCTCCAACAGCTTATCAGTACATCCGTAAACTTACTGGATAACTTGATGATCGGTCAGCTCGGGGACCATGCATTATCGGGTGTTGCCACCGTAAATCGTTACTTTATTATCGCTGTATTTGGAACAAATGGCGTGATTGCTGCATCAGCTGTATTTATGGCTCAATTCTTCGGAGCAAGAGACGAAGATCATATGAAGCAAACATTCCGTTTTTCAATTCTAACATCAATGTTGATAATGAGTACATTCGTCATCCTCGCATTACTTTTTCCAGGAAATATTATCCGGTTCTTTGTAAAGGATCCAAAAGTAATTGAGCAAGGTATGAGATATATTTACGTATGTGCGTTGGCGTTTATTCCCAACCTATTTACATTGGCCATAGCGGGCTCAATGAGAGCAACTGGAGATTCAAAAACTCCTCTTGTTGCAAGTGTTATTTCAATGATTACAAACTTTTGTTTTAATTATTGTTTGATTTATGGTAACTTCGGTGCACCACGTCTTGGTGTACTAGGTGGTGCAATTGGAACGTTTATTGCACGATGTGTTGAATTAACATTTATCAGTTATTTCCTTGTTACGGGAAATTATGCGTTTAAGACACGCATTCGTGATATGTTTGATATCTCTAAAACACTCGTAAAAAGAATTACCGCCAAAGCCTTTCCCCTTGCTTTAAATGAAGTATTGTGGGCATCAGGAATGGCATTATTACTTCGTTTCTATGCAACCCGTGGAGCGGAAGTTATTTCTGGTTACTCGATTGCGACTACGGTTTCGGATATGTTCTTCACCATGAATGCCGGTATGTCTGTCGCCATTACCATTCTTGTTTCTCAACCACTTGGAGCTAATAAACTCGACGAAGCGCGCGAAAACGGGTATCGCCTTATTGGATTTGGTGTATTACTCAGTGCAGTCTTTGGCACCCTGCTTTTAGGTTCCACGTTCCTTATACCGAAAATTTATTCAGTATCGGCTGAAGCGATGTGGACCGCTCAAACATTCTTGAGAATTCAAGCACCATTATTTAGTATCTATGTGATTAATACAACATGTTACTTTATTCTTCGTGCTGGTGGTGATACACGTTCTACATTACTTCTGGACTCAGGGTATATGTGGTGTGTGAATTTGGTTGCGGTGGGCATTGCAACCTACACAACAGACTTAAGCATTCTTTGGCTTTATATTGTAGGGCAATCTACAGATATCTTAAAAATGATGCTTGCATTACGATTTGTGAATAAAGAAAAATGGATCGTAAATCTTGCGAAAGAAGAAAAGCAAGAAGAAGCATTTGTTTTAGAGTTTGAATCTTAATCGATCAATTGAAACGAAGAAAAACACCATCATAGTGAAAGGAACTAGGTCAGTTCCGAACTGACCTAGTTCCTTTCACTATGATGGTGTTTTTTTTAATGATCTGGTTTTTCTTTTGCTAATTCAAAGGACACAATTTTAGAACCATTGGTTGTTATGATTACATGAGTGCCTTTAGTCAAGAATGCAAGTTCATCATTTAGAATAAGATTTGCTTGATAAATGGCTTCATCCCCTTCAAGACGAATGAGGTAATGCGTATTGCCATCAATGATAACTTGTTTAACATCTGAAACGACCCCGGTTTTCTCCACAATTTCTTCTGGAACAATACCTACTTGATTTCCCATAACATTGAGATAATTCTTCTCAGATAGTTGATAGGTGTCGCCTACGGCTGACTTGGTGTAATCTTGGTAATTAACCATTGAGAAACCACGAACTACACTCGATGTATCTTTGAGAGACATCACATATGTAGGGAATCCTCCAACGTTTTGTAGAATTGGTGTTGTTGGTGTATATCCTTTTTCTTGGATCGAACCAACTGAAGTCATTTCAGCCGCTGTAATGGAAACCCCTGGTAAATCCATTTGAAGCGTCTCTCCAGTTCGCTTATTCATAAATAAGAGCCCTGTTGTTGAACTTGAATCTAATTTTATGGGACGTATTCCAGTAAAGATATAGATCTCATCGTCGATACTTACATAGTTATAAGAACCTTCTTGCTGGTCTACAGCCATCACACCTTGTTGTTGCATGAAAGAGTTAAAATAACCTCCCTTTAAAGTGAAATGATCTTTCGCATGCGATAACATCATATCCGTTGGATAAACGGAATCCACCCACTCTGGGATTTCACTGAGTTCATAACGTGCAGTTTCTCCAGTGACCGCATCCACAACAATCACAGCATCCATGTCTTTAGCGCCCCAAATCCCAACACGTTTTGTAATCGATTGAACAATCCAATAGGGATGTCCTGCATCGTCAATTTCAAAGTTCCAATCATCAAGATAACTAAATTTATGGTGTAAAGCCACATGACGACGTAGATCATATTGTAATGGTGCACCTGGGTAATATTTAATGGGTGCGGGTAACGTTACAATCTCTGATTTCGCATTCATATTTCCGTCCCCTGTAGTTACAAGAACATAGTAGGGCACACCACTTGAGAAGTTCGTATATTTTTTAAAAGTATCCGCATAAACAAACGGTGCAACACGCGCCATTTTGCCTTGATAATTTATTTGGGTAAATTCATTGGTATTAATATCAAAACGCGATGATACCTCACTGAGTTCTCCCATTTTTTTCTCTGCCGATAACAACGCTGAGTCCTTATCTACATAAGAAACTTCAATATTATGATTTTCACCATAGAGATCTTTAAACTCTACTGGTTTTACTTGACCCAATACATTTGCATAACGTTTCGCATTAATCATACGTGATGATGTCACACTACCCACTAAGAAAACAATGGCAAAGATCCCTACGATGATGCCGAAGGTATTAAAGAACTTTTTATAGTTTTCACGGTCGATAAACAGTATTCCAGCAATCACTAAGATAAATGTACTTAAATAGAGCATCGAGCCGATATCCATGTAGTGATATGTATTTCCAAACCAGATATCAAGTAGGATAAATACAATCACAACGATACCGATTTGTATTGATTTGCGTTTATTCATAGTAGAACCTCCATCTCCTTATATCTTAACGATTTCTCACACGCAGTGCAAATAAAAAAAGCTAGATAACTGGAGTTGTCAAACAAAAGTAGACATTAATAAAAAACTAGAAACCCTTATCCATTTTATATTGGATAGGGGTTTTGTAATTTAAACAGTAAGCAGGTCTTTCAAAATTGAAATAATGTACATATTCTTCGATAAAATTTTCAAAGTTATCTACGGACCAGTA